>CAWZYX010000145.1:0-6686 GCA_963966315.1 uncultured Winogradskyella sp.
TATCTTAATATACTTTTCAGCATCTTCATCGCTTGAATTGATCCAATACTGATAGAATTTATATGGAGAGGTTCTGCCGGCATCCAACCAGACATTGCCTCCTTCAGATTTTCCAAATTTTGAGCCATCACTCTTGGTAATGAGTGGACAGGTAATCGCAAAGCCTTTCCCTTGAGCTATCCTTCTGATCAGTTCAGTACCGGTGGTAATATTACCCCATTGGTCGCTTCCTCCCATTTGAATTGAGCAGTCCATTTCCTTAAATAAATGCAGAAAATCATAGCCTTGAACTAACTGATAAGTAAACTCCGTAAAACTCATTCCTTCGCTAGCCTCGCCTGTTATCCTGTTTTTTACTGAGTCTTTGGCCATCATATAATTTACAGTAATATGCTTGCCCACATCTCTTATAAAATCAAGGAAGCTAAAGGACTTCATCCAATCGTAATTGTTAACAAGGACTGCAGCATTGTCTGAACTGGAATCAAAGTCCAGGAAATGAGCCAACTGTAGCTTGATGGCCTCCTGATTATGCCTTAATGTGGCCTCATCAAGGAGATTGCGTTCACTTGATTTTCCAGAAGGGTCACCGATCATCCCCGTAGCTCCTCCGACCAGAGCCACCGGTTTATGTCCACAGCGCTGGTAATGAGCTAACAACATGATTGGTACCAGGTTCCCGATGTGAAGGGAATCGGCCGTTGGATCAAATCCTACATAGGCACTTCTCATACCTTCCTTTAAATGCTCCTCAACGCCAGGCATGGCATCATTGAGCATACCCCTCCATTTAAGTTCCTGAATAAAATCTTTAGCCATAACTACCGTTGCATTTACTAAAAAAGCAAAGATATATTTCCATCGTAAAAGAGAAAAGACAAATTGAAAAAAGCGTACTTTAGTTACATGATATTAGTAACTGGAGGTACAGGTCTGGTTGGGGCACATTTGTTGGCAGAGCTTTCTAAAGAGGACCTTAGGATAAGAGCTATTTATCGACGAGCGCATAAAATAGAGTTGGTCAGGGCTGTTTTTGAATACCTGCCTGAAGTGAATCTCTCATTGTTTGAAAAGATCGAATGGGTTGAAGCGGATCTAAGAGATCTGCCAAAACTCACTGAAGCCTTCAAAGGTGTTTCGAGCGTGTATCACTGCGCTGCAATGGTCTCATTTGAGCCCGACAAATACAAGTTACTGAGAAAAGTGAACATAGAGGGAACAGCCAATATTGTAAATCTGTGTGTAAGCCAAAAGGTTCAAAAGCTCTGTTATGTTAGTTCCATTGCAGCCCTAGGCAAAGAACTCAACCCGGAGGCAGCCATAACCGAAAATAGTCCTTGGAATGCTGAGGATGATAATAATGTTTATGCCATCACCAAATACGGAGCTGAAATGGAGGTCTGGCGAGGGTCTCAGGAGGGAATCGATGTGGTTGTGGTTAACCCAGGAATCATTATTGGCGGTGGGTTTTGGAAAAGTGGCAGCAGTGGAAGTTTGTTCTATCGCATGAATAAAGGTACAAAGTACTACACCACCGGAGTTACAGGTTACGTTAGCGTAAGCGATGTTGTAACGGTGATGGTAGCCCTGATGCAAAGCGATATCACCAATGAAGGGTTTATTCTTGTTGCCGAGCATTTAAGTTTTAAAGACTTTCAGGACAAAGTATGCGAGGCTCTTGGGGTGCCAAAACCTCAAAAAGAAGCCAAAAAGGGACTTCTTGAACTTGCCTGGAGACTTGATTGGCTCAATCACAAAATCTTTGAAAAACGAAGAAAGCTAAGTAAACAACTGGCGCGCACCAGTATAAGGGTGAGCAAATACGACAATACAAAAATTATTGAGGCCCTCAAATTTGAATTCGAGCCCCTTAACGATGCTATTGATCGGACGGCAAGATGGTTTAAAAAAGACCACTCAAACCATTAATCTGTATCTTCTGATTTGGATTTCTTTTTGGGTTGTGCTTTTTTCAAAGAGTCTTTAATTCTTTCAGCTTCATTATTTTCCTTTTCCAGTTCCTGTTCGTAATACTCCTTTTCCGTTTCCACGCGCTCCTGAATAATCGTCATGATCTCTGAATAATCCTGATGACTGTAAGCAAAATAATCATTGCTTCTCACAAACCGAGCACTGTCAATACCATGCTTTTCCAAGACGTAGACATCTGGGTCAATACCGTTTTCCTGCAGGATCTTTAAGCTGGACCCTTTAGCTGAATTTAAAACAAACATGTCATACAGGATATTTGCCATTTGTTCCTTGGTGAGTAAGTCTGCAGGAGGCTCCGGCCTCTTATTTCGGCCACAAGCCACACAGAGCAAAAGAAATATTAATAAATGATAGACTTTCAATTTTTATCTGTTAAAGGTTAATCGCTTAGCGGCCTTAATGTCCGATACCTTGCCGTTGGTATAGACCAGCTGACCATTCACAAAGGTATGTGTAACCTTACTCTTAAAGGTATGACCGGTAAAAGGTGACCAACCACATTTGTATAACAAAGTCTCCTCAGTAACTGTCCAGGGCTGCTGAGGATCTACTAGCACCAGATCAGCATAATAGCCCTCTCGAATATACCCTCTGTCTTTTACGTCGAACAAAATAGCGGGATTGTGCGCCATCTTTTCGACGATTTTCTCCACTGATATCTTCCCTTCGTGAAATTTATCGAACATTGCTACCACGGCATGCTGTACCAATGGCCCTCCCGAAGGTACAGACTTGTACTTTCCTGCCTTTTCTTCTTTAGTATGAGGAGCGTGATCGGTAGCGATTACATCGATACGTCCATCTAACAGGGCCTCCCAAAGTTGCTCACGATCAGAGGCTTTCTTTACTGCGGGATTCCATTTGATGTAGCTGCCTTTCTTTTCGTAGTCTTCATCGGAAAACCAGAGGTGATGAATGCACACCTCCGCTGTTATTTTTTTATCTTTTAGAGGGATATCATTCCTAAACAGTTGGGTTTCCTTCCCCGTAGACAGATGAAATACATGTAATCTGGCACCAGTCCTTTTGGCCAATTCAATCGCTTGGGAGGAAGACAGGTAACAGGCCTCTTCACTTCTAATAAGAGGGTGAGCGGACATCGGGATATCATCTCCATATTTTTGGGTAAAGATCTCAGTGTTCCTTCTAATGGTGGCCTCATCCTCACAATGTACCGAAATCACCAGATCGGTGCTCGAGAAGATACGCTCCAAGACATTGGGATCGTCGACCAGCATATTTCCTGTAGAAGATCCTAAAAACAGTTTAAGTCCTGCAACCGTTTTCGTATCGACCTTTTTAATTTCATCGAGGTTATCGTTGGTGCCACCAAACATAAATGAATAGTTCGCAAAAGCGCTCTCTGCAGCCATGGCAAATTTTTCTTCCAGCTTCTCAACTGTGGTGGTTTGAGGACTGGTATTGGGCATTTCAATAAAAGAGGTTACCCCTCCGGCGACTGCAGCGCGAGATTCTGTTCTTATATCGGCCTTATGAGTTAATCCGGGTTGCCTAAAATGAACCTGGTCATCAATAGCTCCAGGGATCAAATACTTTCCACCCGCATCAATAATTTTGCAATCCTTCTCTGGTACAATTTCGTCTGCCAATTGACTTATACGTTCGTTCTCAATTAGCAAATCCTGGACTTTTACCTCCCCTTCATTAACAATTTTCGCGTTTTTAATGAGTATCTGATGCATTCTTAATATGATTTAAATAGACTGTTGAATTTTAAGGAAATAACTCCAAAAATAGCTTCATAAATGATACCGCCGGTCATTTTAGAACTGCCTTTGGTACGGTCTGTAAAGATAACCGGTACTTCTATGATCTTGAACCCCTTTTTGTACGCTTTGAATTTCATTTCAATCTGGAAAGCATAGCCTATAAATTTAATACCGTCCAGATCGATGGCTTCCAGGACGTGTCGTTTATAACAGACAAATCCAGCAGTGGTATCACAAATTTTCATTCTTGTGATACAACGCACGTATTTGGAGGCACTGTAGGAAAGGAGAACTCTGGACATAGGCCAGTTCACCACATTTACACCTTTCACATAACGCGATCCAATGGCCATGTCTGCACCTTCCTTACACTTCTGATAGAGCTTGGGAAGATCAAAAGGGTCATGAGAAAAATCAGCGTCCATCTCAAAAACATAATCGTAATCTTTTTGAAGAGCCCATTTAAACCCTTCGATATAGGCTGTCCCCAGTCCGCTTTTGCCTTGTCGGCTTAGCAAATGAAGACGTTGCTCCTCTGTTTGTTTGAGATTCTTTACCACCTTGGCGGTGCCATCAGGAGAGTTATCATCTACCACAAGCACATGAAATGCTTCCTTAAGACCCAGCACTGCCTTAATGATCGCTTCTATATTCTCAATTTCATTGTAGGTTGGGATAATGACTAAAGCATCTGACATGAAGCCCTTAAATTTTAACAAAAGTAAGGCTTTTGCGTATTTAAGTAAATTTTGCTCTGCGGAATTGGTATTATTTTTTTGAGAGGCTTTTTCTTATTTCTTAGTACTTTTATCACATGCCAAGAGAATTCGTGACTTACGAGTGGTTTACAGTTTTTATTGTTGTTGGCCTTTCCTGCATTACCATTGCCAAGCAACTCTTTAAACTACGCTTCAACGATTTTATCTGGGTATTTTCAAACTCAAAATACCTCAAAATATATTCTAGGGAACAAAAATTCATCGACACCTTTGACAGTTTGCTGTTTTCAAATCTGGTCATTTCTACGAGCATATTCTTGTTTTTTGTATACAACGAATTCTGGCAGGAGCTGCCGTTTGATCTGTTCGGTTTTTTAAAACTGTTACTGGCTGTAGGTCTCTTTTTTTTAATTAAAATACTGATTGAGAGACTCATAGGGAGCCTTTTTGATCTGGAACATCTCATGGACTCCTATCTGTTTCAGAAGACTACTTTCAAAAATTTTACAGGTCTCATTCTATTAGTCTTCAACCTTTTCTTGTTGTACAGCGATGTCAATAACAGGCTACTTATTTATTTCTGCCTATTGCTGGTGGGGGTTTCAATGCTTATAGGTTTCATTAATAGTTACCAGCAGAATCTTAAATCAATAAATCTCAATTTTTTCTATTTTTTATTGTATCTTTGCGCACTTGAAATCGGACCGTATATTTTACTATATAAGGTACTTAAGGAGTATAACGGTTAATAAACCTTTAGCATATGAAAGTGAAAACGATTTTGGTGTCCCAACCAGAACCTAAGATTGAAAATTCCCCCTACTTTGACCTGGTAGAAAAGCAAAAAGTAAAAGTTGATTTCAGACCTTTCATTCATGTTGAAGGTGTAGAGGCAAAGGAAGTAAGACAACAAAAGGTAGATCTTTCGCAATACACAGCCATAATCCTTACCAGTAGAAATTCTGTAGATCACTTTTTTAGAGTGGCAGAAGAAATGCGGTTTAAAGTACCTGATAGTATGAAGTATTTCTGTCAGTCTGAAGCTGTTGCCTACTACCTTCAAAAATATGTGGTGTACCGCAAGCGCAAGATCTATGTTGGAAAGCGCACTTTTGAAGACCTTTCTCCTTTGATCAAGAAGTATAAAGACGAAACCTTTTTATTGCCTACCACTGATAAGGTGAAAGAGATCATTCCTGAAACTCTTGACAAATTAGGAGTGAACTGGAAACAGGCAACTTTTTATAAAACGGTAATCAGTGACCTGTCTGATCTGGCAAATGTCTACTATGACATTTTAGTATTTTTTAGCCCCTCAGGAATAGAGTCCTTGTTTCACAATTTCCCGGACTTTAAGCAAAACGATACGCGTATTGCTGTTTTTGGAAATACCACCGTCAATGCGGTGAAAGAAAAAGGATTGCGAGTTGACATTGCTGCACCTACACCTGAAACGCCATCAATGACCATGGCACTGCAAAAATACATTGACAAAGTAAATAAGGGGAAATAAGCCTCTGTGATTAGATAAAAAAAAGCGATTCAATCAGAATCGCTTTTTGCTTTAAAAAGAATACCGTTGTGGGCCTCCTCTTCGTATTTCTTCAGAAGCATTGGATTCAAACTTCTTAAAGTTCTCTCTGAAAGAATTGGATAACTTAAAAGCCATCTTATAATAGGCCTCGTCGTCATTCCAGGTGGTTCTTGGACTAAGCAGTTCTGTTGGAACACCAGGGCAACTTCTTGGTTGTGCCACGCCAAACACTGAATGTATGTGATAGTCCTCATAAGTGTACTTTCCTAAACGACCCTCCAGGGCAGCGGAGATCATTGCTCTTGTGTATTTGAGCTTAATTCGAGATCCAACACCATAGGGTCCTCCGGTCCATCCAGTATTAACCAACCACACATTTACACCTGCTTCCTGCATCTTTTTACTCAACATCTCCGCATAAACAGTAGGATGTAAAGGCATGAATGGCTCTCCGAAACAGGCTGAAAAAGACGGTACCGGCTCGGTAATGCCAGCCTCCGTTCCTGCCACCTTGGCCGTATATCCCGAAATAAAATGGTAAGCAGCCTGGGCAGGGGTTAGTTTTGAAATGGGAGGTAAAACGCCAAAAGCATCACAGGTTAAAAAGAAAATATTCTTTGGATTGTCTGCATATGAAGGCTTCTGAATATTGTCAATATGATAAATGGGGTAACTGACTCTCGTGTTCTGGGTAATGGTGCTATCCATAAA
>CAWZYX010000146.1:0-6647 GCA_963966315.1 uncultured Winogradskyella sp.
AAAACAAAAAAGTTAAAATCGAAGATTTTGAGCTTTTAGTTTAGACTACGGAGCTGCGAGGGATGCGCAGCAATCCCGTGTGAGATAGGAAGTCATTGGATTATTTAGTAGTATGTGGATTGAATATTCTCTTTAATTGTTTTAGAATAATCGATGCCGCCGCACCACCTGGCCCCTCACTGGAAAAGGTCCACTGGACCTTTTCTTTGGGTTCGGTCCTAGACTACGGAGCTGCGAGGGATGCGCAGCAATCCCATGTGACAATGAAGGATTCGTAGCAATCCCAGGTGCTAAGTGAATGATTAGGGTTAATAGGAATAGAGCTCAGGTCAGGATTCCGTGAGAAAACAAAAAAATTCAAATCGACGATTAGGGTCTTTTAGCAGATTTGAGAAGGTCCCTGCTGTATATCTTTATTACATTATGCCTATAATAGCCTTTTAACGACCTTAGTATGACAGATCTGTTTTTCCTTGTTCAGGACATGAACCCCTTTTTAAGATCTTTGTTTCTGGTCCTGTTCTTTGTGGGGATGTTCCTGGTGGTCTTCAGTCAGGTCTTTGTGTATATGGAACAGCAATATGCCGAGCGGTATTTTAAGCCCCTGTTTTTTTACCCCATCATTCGATCCAGACCACTTGATGACAGAGCAATTAATATTCTCAATACGCGATGTGATTTCTATCAAAAGCTCAGTAAAAGACTTAAGAGACGCTTTAGGCATCGGCTGGTAACTCTTCTTTCCGATCTTCATTTCGAGACACGAGACGAACTGGAGCTCACTGATGAAATGAGGGTACTCATTGTATCGACGGCGGTAACCATGACCTTTGGGTTTCGAAATTACCGATTTCCCAATTTAGAGACCATTGTGCTGTATCCCGGTCCCTATTACTCTGAATGGGGTAATGAGGTGCACAAAGGGGAATACAGTCCGGCCCGTAAAACACTTATTTTTTCATGGGAAGATTATTTAAAGGGCTATGAAGTGGCGAATGACAATTTAAATTTGGGCATCCATGAATTCAGTCATGTCATTCACTTAAAATGCCATTTTAGTTCAGATATTAGTGCACAGATCTATAATATGGGCTTAATTAAGCTGAAATATTATTTAAAGGAAAACGAAGGGATTAGGCAGCGACTGCTCGATTCGGAGTATGTGCGTTCGTATGCCTTTAATAATGAAGTTGAATTTATAGCTGTGCTGACTGAATGCTTTTTTGAGACCCCGGTACAATTAAAAGAAGAATTTCCTTTCGTCTATCAGCAGGTTCAAAACATGCTTAACCTCAGATATGACGGGTATTAACTCAGGGAATTTTTATTTAAGCCTCCAGATCGCATGGAGCCCCCATTGGTAGTGGTTGTTGTCAAAGCCACTGTCGGCATTATTAAAGGCAAACTTACCAATACACTGCAGTCGAAGGCCGAAGGTATTGTCTTCGTTGAGCCAGAACAATACGCCACCGCCAAAGTTTACTGAGACATTAGATTGGTCGATAGTGAAGAAACCAAGACCACCGTTTAAGTAAAAATCGATTTTGTCATATCCTCGTCTGAAGATCTGTCTTCCGAAGTACCACTTGGCCATGGCATCCAGAGAGAAGTAGGTAAAATCTTCTGGAGCAGGTCCCGGGTCAAAATCCTGGCCTTCATTGATACCATTCACATTAATGGCCAACTCCACGGTCCAGTCCCTGTTCCACTGTTTTTCACCAGACACAGCAAAGGGTGTTTTAAAGGCCCATTCACCTGGCCTGTAAAACGGATTCAATGTACCACGAGAATTCACAGCATTAAAACCGGCCGATATAAACCAATCGTCAAAAACCTGATTTATTTGGGATTGCCCTGCGTAACTGGTTGTTAGCAGTAGTATGAATAGTATTCTTTTCATAGGTGCACCTAGTCTTTACATCAAAAGATCAGACCAAAAATAGCATATTATGTTAATAATAACCTAATTAAAAATCGGAAATATCTTATTTTTAAGAACATGCCGTCTGTAATCGGCATTGATTGCGAATATTTTAATCCGATGAGTGGTTTCCCAATAAATTCGCTTGATTTTATAGAGCTCTTTTGATAGTGAAGGGTATCGAAATTTAAGTTCAATCGATTTCAGCTCCTTTTTGAGGTCGCCGGACATGCCCATGTTTTTAAAATCATCAAAGAAAAAGACTCCAACTCCAAGTAAAAATCGGGTTTCTTTGATTTTAAGTACTTGACGGAACAGGCTTGTATCAGTGTGGAGCCCCATCTGCAAGCAATCTGCCAGAGATTTGAGGTGAATTTGCTTATATAGACCGGCATTGTCATTGATCTGAGCACTCAAAAGCGCATTTTTGATGAGGTGCTCGGTTTTAGGCACGCGAAATCCACAAATGGCTTGGGATTCCTTTAAGAGTGCTCCCGCCGGAAGCAGGTGGTTCTTTTGATTAAACAGTTTGGTATGGATCTCAAGCGCAGCAATGAATTGCTCATGGACCAACCTGTCCAGATGGCGAAAATTCTTGCGCTTATAACTAAAGGATTTGCCAAGCTCATAACCATGTGTTTCCAATATGGATTGGGCTTGAGTAATTTGTCCAGAAGGTATCAGCAGGTCAATATCACCAACCATGCGAAGGCCCAGATCTTCCTCTCTTAACCGAACCAAAATGGCTGCTCCTTTGATCAAAACATAATCAATATGATGTTTTTCAAACAGTGCATGCAGATCGCGGAGCTGATGCAGAATGGCCTTGTTTCTGTTGAGGTTGATATGGTGTATCTGATTTAAATAATCTGCCAGATCATCAGGTAGATTCTTTATAAGACCTTTCTGCTCCAATGATCTGTATAACAAGGGTAGGAGAAGCTGCTGGCTGCCCACCATCACCAGTTCCTCCCAGTTGCTAAAGGATTCAAGTCGGGAGATCAGCCGTTTCGCGGGTAGGGTTTTACTGATGGTATCGGCAATGAGCTGGTATGTTTCTTTTGTCCCGTTCACAAGAATCAGTTGTTTTCAAATGCAAGTTGATTAAAATTCCTGAATTCAGCGGAGGTTTTGACCAAAATCACCAAATTAATCGGTCTCATCAATCATTGCTTCCTTACTACATACAGAATAGTATATATGAATATGTGGCTGTTTATAGATCAATGCTATTTAAGGGACTTTAGCAGGGGAAGCACCTCCTGAAAATCGCTGTAACTTAGTTCATAAAACTGCACTGTGGTGAGCCAGTCCATAAAACTTTTGGCATTTTGAGGGTTTGGTGAGATCCATGACTCCGGAATTAAGGTCTCCAGGGCCGATTTAATATCCAAAGGAGTTAACTGAGTTGGTGTATCTTTTTGATAGTTCACCCGGATCACCGCGGAACAAGGTACTCCCACTGTGTGCAGATGCTCCTGCATGGGGATATAGGTGAGGTTCCCCTTGCCCTTGGTTACAATCCCGGGGGTATGGCTTTGGGTATGTGGCCAGAAGGTTTGGACCAGGGGTAAAGCAGCTTCTTTCACCGATACGGCAGATGGATTGAGATAGAGGTGTTGATCTCCGGACTTGATTGGTACGGTATCGTCTGCAAGAAGCGCAAATCCATGCGCGCTCAGCAGGCTCACCAGAGTGCTTTTCCCACTCCCGGAAGACCCCATAAACAGTAATCCCCTTCCTTTATATGATACGGCCGATGCATGAAATAGGCCCATCCAGTCTTTTTCATCGGTGTCGTGAAGCAGGTTAATGAGGTGAAAAAGAATACGTCCTTGTAGCTTATGGTATTCGGACGAAGGAAATATTTCAATAGGGTTTTCATTTTTTTGAAGTTGTAACTCATCATCCTTGTATCGGATAAAGAGCTGCAATTTAATATGATCCTGAGACTCTGTTTCCAGGTGGGCGATCATTGGATGTATGAGATTTAAAACCTTCTCCTCATTAAAGGATAACTGCACGGACTGCTTGCCAATAGTGTAATACTTAGAGCTAAAGGTCCTGTTATTAATGAAGGTTTTTGGTGGGCCCACTGATTCAGAGGCAATATCAAATTGCTGCAGATATTCTTCAATACGTCTGTACTGATGCTCTGAAAGATCAGCACTGTAATCGTACTGATCCTCAAGTTGTTTTACAAATTCCTCCTTTGTTCGAGACCTAAAGTAGTGTTGTAAGAGTTTGTAAAATATATCATCCACCAAACTGTAGGAATTGGAGGACTCAAACCACAACAAATAGTGATCATCGATCTGCTCACTAAATTCTGGTTTCTTATACATTGGAGAATGAACTAGAATTCTTCTTGTTTAAAGAGGGAGTTTTATGACTTGTGCACTTAAGTCAAAAGTGGATTGATATATGTTTGAAAAACCGTTTAATCGAATGGACCACCACCGGGATCAGGTGGTGAGGTTTGTTGTGCCTTTAGCGGGTTGAGTATGGCATAAGTACCTATAGCTGTAAAAGCCGCGTACTTTCCCATTTTTTGGATCGCTTCTTTCCTTGTAAGGCTCTGTTTCTTATTTTTCATAGGCTCGGAGCATTCTCAGCACAAAAATATAAATGTTGGTTATTATTAAAGCTGTTTTCTCAAATTTATTTTAAAATAATCTTTTGTGTATGCACAATAGTTTGGTCTTGAAGGCGAACAGCGTAGACACCTGTAGCATAAGCCGATAAATCCAGTTCCTGAACAGACTGACCCGCAGCCAAAGTGGTAGAAAACACCAGTCGGCCATTCAGATCATAGACGCTTATCTGACCATCCTGCCCTTGGTACCCTCTTATCAGTAGTTTTTTACCCGGTATGCTGAAGATTTCAAGATTGTCTATTTTAGGATCACTGGTGCTGAGTGCATTGGATCCAAAATTGAGATAAAAACGTCCCGTTCCGGATAGATTTGCATTGGCAGTGAACACGAAGTCACCTGTATTTAACAGAGTAAATGTATTGGTACTGGTATCTTCCAGGAACACTTCCACATCATCCGGAAGATTGCTGTAATCAATCCCGATTTGAAGTTGCTGACCCTGACTCGCGTTCACTCCCAGTGGGACTCGAACACTTTGCAGGTCGTTACGGCTTAAGGTCTGGACAGCTATGGACCGCCCTTCATTTTCCTGAACAAGCTGAGTGTACAGCGCAAATGGGCCTAAGCTGGATCCATAGGTGGCTGCATCATAACCCGGATCTAGTCCCAGACTGCCATTCTCATGGAAATAAACATCGGGGATCACCCGATTTTCATCAGACTCAAGCTTTAAACGCAGGTTTAGATTTTCCTGCTGGTCACTTCTGCCAAGAATAAAATCATCGCTACCGGTGGTTAGTCGCATACTGCTGTTGAAATCAACCGTTCCGGTAAAGCCGTCTGTAAACTCACTGGCAATAAAGAACCCTTGTCCGGGAGCAATGTTAACGTTGTTATTGGTAACATTGTTCACAATGGTAAAATTACCCAGGGTGCCAGATCCTGAAGGTGAACCGGTTCCACTATTATATCCGTAAATGGCCACCGCTGTTGGGTCCATCACTGCTGAATTGGTATTAACAAACGCTATAGGGTCCATGTAGCTGGGATAGGGATTCCCCAATAAATTCCACTGCGAGCCTCCTGTGGGTTTGCTCACCGGTATGCCTGTGACATTTGCAGTGATGACGTCTCCTGTAAACCTAAGTGTTTCACCAACGGTGGTTGCCGCCCGGTAACCTACTCCGCTTTCGAGGGCGTCTGTTCCGGAAACCAGGAAATTCACATAACTACTAGCTACTCGGTCATAAGGACCAAAGGCATAGAAGGTTCCATTGGTCGCCAGTTTGTCTGCGTTGGTGGTTGGAGAGCCTAAAGCGATGAACTCGTCAAAGGACTGGCCAGCGTTCGGGATGAGTGGCAGGGCAATCAGATCATTACCTCCATTAGACCCACTTGAGCCGACGACATTTACAAAGCGATTATAGTTGGTTTCTCCATTGTTTTCATACGAACTCGGTAGGATGCTCGAATAGAGCTGGGAGGTCGAGTTAAGGGTCACCGTTCCATTGTTACGGAAGACACCGTTGGTCTCTATACTAGCTCCTGGATTCACGACAATAGCGGCATTGGGTCTTACAGTAAGTTCGTTCACGACGATGGGACTATCCACTACATAGGTACCGTTATTAATAAGAACGTTATCAGTTGCTGTGGTTTCGTCCGGAGCATTCGGGAACCAGGTGTTGTTTCTGTAAATAAGTCCATCAAAGGCTGCAGCCACTCTAAAATTATCAAAACCGGAATAGCCCGTATTGAGCCAGTTCCGTTGTTCAACCCAAAGTCTAACAGAAGAGGTGCCATCCGGAATGTCCAGAAATACAGTACCAGACCCTTCAGTAGGTGCATCATTACCGTCGAATAAGAGGACGGTAGGTTGAGCCACTTCGTCTATAAACAAACGATATCGCACATCATTCCTGTTTTGCTGGTAGCCAACCACCTGCCAGTCAAAGGATACAACCACATCGGTAAGACCGCTCACATCCACCGTCGCAAAATTCACTCGAGCAAAACCAGTGGTGCCATTACCGTTGGCAGTATCATTCAGGTTGTTTTCACCCAGAATATTCCCTGAGAACCCTGTAAGGTCTAGCGGAGCAGCATTTGAAATATCAATTGGGCCATAA
>CAWZYX010000147.1:0-6557 GCA_963966315.1 uncultured Winogradskyella sp.
TTTTTTCAAGCAGAAGACGGCATACGAGATCAGCCTCGGTCTCGTGGGCTCGGCCCAGTGTTCACCATTTACCACAAACTTAAACTCCCAGTCAAAATCTCCTGAAAAGTCTGATAATGGTCTGCTTAATTCGAAGTGGCCACTTTTGGTCTCCTCCATCAACCAGGAATTGCGAGACCAGTCATTGAATTCTCCTGCAACAAAAACATTTTTCACTTGAATGTTAGCATCAGTGATATTGCTGTAGTCTTCGACATTAAACACAAAGATGAGCTGATCCCCTTCAATTCGGTAACCAAGCCGTGTTTTTGACTGTGCAAAAGAGGTCACTGCGGTGAGGGCAATGATGATTAAGGTCATATGATTTTTAAAAAACATCAATACTGTACCAGTGGCTGCGCTACAAAATATAGCTCTTTTTTACGATAATTTATAATTGTTCGCTGTTGTTTAAAAAACTCAAATCCCAGAACACCATCTGCCGATGTTCCAAAAGCCTGGCGCATTTGTCGCAAATTAGTTAAAACAGTTTTCATCGGTCCAAAATATATGGAATCACTCAGTTGGACACGGTATAATTTTCCAGCCAACACCAATTTACTTTTCCCGCCGGCATCGCTCAACTTCATTGTTCTCACAGGGTAAAAAAATGCTTTTATCAGTGGATCAATATGTTTGTTCAATTGATTGTATTCGGCGCCTGTATCCAAAATGAATTTTGCCGGTCGTTTGCCAATGAATCCATCAAGGAGTATGCTGTGACGTTTTAAGGTAAAGCCGACCGTGTCAATGATCTTCTCTGCATAAACTTTATCGGTTAAACGATTACCCTTGTTGTCAATTTTGGTCAAGGTCAGTTGGTTTAGGTAAAGGTCAATGAATACTTCAAATTCTCTTAGTACAGAATAGCCAATGATTCCCAGTAAGTTCATTTTTTTAGCCTCTTCAAAGTGAGAGAGGTCAATCACATCTGCATTTAAGCTTTCAACGCTGACCGCATTCATTTGAAAGGCTTTCAGTACCTGCTGCTTTACATTTTCAACTGAAGCATTTACCCCCGATCGATCCATGTTATCCAGCTCATAATATTTTCGATTGTTGAAATGTCTTCTATTCAGAATCAGATTCAGTGATCCTGTGTCTACGATAAAGTTACCTTTTCGGCCTAAGAGCTCAGCCTCTACGACAATAAGCTGATCAATGATCTTGAATGGGATCCGTGTTGTATTGGCCCCCAGAAATTCGGCTTTACTAAAAATAATAGGCGGTTTTACATCCTTTGCAAAGATCCACACGGATAAGATCAAGGAAAAGATGGTGATTTTTGATTGATGCATACCATAAAGACGCTTTCGAACAGGCGCTTGTTACATCGCTCATGGTTAAACTAATATTAAATCTTGGTTGTGGCAGCTAAATATTTGTCTAACTTTATCGTATGGCTGAATTAGTGAAGCTTTACCCGGAAAACCCTAATCAGCGCGTCATGCAGCGCGTTGTGGAATGCTTAAGAGCAGGGGGTCTGGTGATTTACCCAACAGATACTGTCTACGGCTTAGGTTGTGACATCAATAATCTGAAAGCACTGGAGCGCATTGCCAGGATCAAGCAGGTAAAACTGGAAAAGGCTAACTTTTCATTTATCTGTGAGGACCTAAGTAATTTAAGTGACTACGTAAAACAAATCGATACGACTACCTTTAAGATTTTAAAACGATCTCTTCCAGGTCCTTACACCTTTGTACTTCCTGGGTCCACAAAATTGCCGCATCCGTTCAAAAAGCGAAAAACCGTGGGTATTAGAGTACCAGACAACTCCATTGCTCTGGGCTTGGTCCAACAGCTTGGTAATCCCATCGTATCAACTTCCATTCGCGATGAAGACGATATTATTGAATATACCACCGACCCGGAGCTGATCTTAGAAAAATGGGACAAATTGGTCGATATGGTCATTGACGGTGGTTATGGTGGGAACGAAGCCTCTACTGTCATCGATTTATCGACTGCGCAACCTGAGGTCATCAGAGAAGGTAAAGGAAGTCTGGACATTTTTTAACCAGTTCTGAACACCCTTTTCATATAAGGTGCCTGGCCGTAGAAAAGAATCAGGGAAATGAGGCCGCAGATACTGAACCCAACAAATAAAGGGATTACTGTTTCATCCACAAAGCTTCCGATATAATCGGCAATAGGTACAGCCATCACGGTTGATATAAAACCGTTTAGGGCAGACCCCACTCCGGCGATGTGTCCCATGGGTTCCATGGCCAGGGCTCTTAAATTGCCAAATAGAAAACCGATACAAAAGAATTGAACTGCGAAGAAACTAACGAGGATGATCACACTGGGATTAGGCTGATTGGCGTAAAGAATGAGATAAAGAATAGAGGTAAGGACATATCCCAACATCGCAATATGTACGAGCTTCATCATGCCAAAACGAATTACCAGACGACTATTAAGAAAGGTAGCGAATCCCACAGATATGGCCAGACTGGCAAAGATGTAAGGAAACTCCTGGCCAAGACCGTACTGCTTTTGAAAGATTTGCTGTGAAGCACTGAGGTAGACCATAAATGATCCGGTGATAAAACCTGATAAAAGGGTGAAGACAACCGCAGGTTTGATCTTAAAAAACGCTTTAGTACCGGTGATGTAGAGTTTTAGCCGATAGGGGAGTATAAATTGAGGTTTTAGTGTTTCCGGTTGTCGAAACCAAAACCAGATCATGACCAGAACCCCAAAACCAAGGGTTACTCCGAAAATGGATTGCCAGCTGTAGGCATTCATCAAAAACTGACCTAGCGTTGGAGCGATTACCGGAACCAGAATAAAGATCATGACCACTATGGAAATGATCTTGGCCATGTAATCTCCGCTGTAGCTGTCTCTGATCATGGCTATGGTCATGGTTCTGGGGCATGCCAGTCCCACTCCCTGTAAAAGACGTCCAAATAGCATCATTTCAAAATTTCTGGTTGTTAGACAAATTACAGAGGCTATAATGAAAATGACGAAACCGGTGTAAACAATAGGCTTTCTTCCAAAGCTATCGGAAAGCGGTCCAAAAATCAGCTGACCAATCCCCAGTCCTAAAAAGATGGTGGTAATAAGCTTTTGATTATTTAGTGGATTTGATACGGAAAGGTACTCTCCAATTTGAGGCAGGGCAGGCAGCACAGCATCAATAGACAGGGCTACGATGGACATAAGTGCAGCCATAAGTACAATGAACTCCAATTGTGAACGATCTCTTTCTTGCATGCGGCAAAAGTAAGCTTTTAATTGCCTACATTTATACATCTACTATTAATCCTAAGTTAAACTCTATGGCGTCGGAAACCACACTACTAGAACACTTTACAACTATATTTAACCGGGAATTAGATAAGCTGATCATGGAGTTGAACGGCTACAGCGATGAGTCTTATTTGTGGTTCGTAGCCCCGCAAATAAACAATAGTGCAGGAAACCTGTCGCTGCATTTGGTTGGTAACTTAAACCATTTTATAGGGGCCACTCTGGGAAGAACCGGATATGTAAGACAACGCGATCTGGAGTTTTCACAGAAAGAGGTGTCTCGGCAACACTTGATCGATTCGATTGACCAAACAAAATCAATGATTGCCCAATGCCTTTCTGGATTGTCTGAAGAAGAATTGAAGAAAGAGTTTCCTCAAAATCCTTTTGAAGGTTCTGTGAGCAATGAATATTTTCTCCTACATTTGCTCACTCATCTCAGTTATCATCTGGGGCAGGTCAATTACCACCGTCGTCTTCTAGACAAGTACCAATAACTAAATAACATACTCAACAATTATCATCAATTTTGGGAACTAAAAAAACATCTCCTAAGGGCAAAGTAACGATAGCCCAGGCCTTTAAAACTATTATCTGGCCTCGGAGAGGGCTTGTGTTGGTTGGGTTGGTCCTGATCGTGATCAGAAGTTTATCCGGTCTCATTTTGCCATGGCAAAGTAAGGTCCTTTTGGACGAGGTGGTCCCAAATAAAGATTTTACAGCGCTCTACGGTCTTATTGCTCTGGTGATATCTGCGATTTTGGTTCAGGCCTTAACTTCTTTTTTACTGACCAGAATACTGAGTGTACAGGCCCAGTTCTTAATTTCAGAGTTGAGGGCACAGGTTCAGAAAAAAGTACTCTCTTTACCCATTCGATTTTTTGATAATACCAAATCCGGGGCCTTAGTATCGCGGATCATGACAGATGTTGAAGGGGTTCGAAATCTTATCGGTACCGGACTGGTACAATTAGTTGGTGGCTCCGTTACTGCAGTAGTTTCCTTAGTGATACTTATCAGTCTTAACCCCTGGATGACTCTGTTTGTCTTTGCACCACTCTCTGTTTTTGGCTATGTTGCACTCAGGGCTTTTAAGTATATCCGTCCGGTATTCCGCACCCGAGGAAAAATTAATGCCGAAGTCACGGGCAGATTAACAGAGACGCTGGCTGGTGTGCGCGTTATCAAAGCCTTTAATGCAGAAAGCCAGGAGAATAGAACCTTTGAATTGGGAGTGAGGCGCCTTTATGAGAATGTAAAAAAGAGTCTGACAGCCACCGCACTCATGACCAGTTCGTCAACCTTTTTAATTGGGATTGCTACAACTGGAATTATGGGGATAGGTGGGTACTACATGATACAGGCAGAAATGACCACGGGTGAATTCCTCTTTTTTACGTTGATTCTTGGTTTCATGATCGCTCCAATCGTGCAAATGAGTAATATCGGAAGCCAGTTAACAGAGGCGCTTGCCGGGTTAGACCGGACCGAAGAAATAATGAACATGACCTCAGAAGAAGAGGATCCAGAGCGAACAGTTGCTCTTAAGCAGATTAAGGGAAATATAGCTTTTAAAGGGGTGCACTTTGCTTATGAGGAAAACAAGCCGGTTTTAAAAGACATTTCTTTTGAGGCAACTGCTGGTACCGTTGTGGCTTTAGTTGGGAGTTCAGGTTCAGGGAAATCAACAATTGCCGGACTTTCAGCTTCATTTTTAAATCCGGATGAAGGGGCGGTCACTATTGACGGTCAGGATCTCTCTAAGGTCCAACTTAAGAGCTTCAGACAGCATCTGGGCGTTGTCTTGCAGGATGAATTTTTATTTGAGGGATCAATTCGAGACAATATTCTTTTTCCTCGTCCAAATGCGACGGAGAATGAGTTGGAACACGCGGTGAAGGCCGCTTACGTCAACGAATTTACAGATCGATTTGAGGAAGGCTTGGATACGCTCATAGGTGAACGGGGGGTAAAATTATCAGGTGGTCAGAGGCAACGTATTGCCATAGCCAGAGCAATACTGGCCGATCCGAAGATCATTATCCTTGATGAAGCCACCTCCAATCTTGATACTGAGAGTGAAGGGCTCATTCAAAAAAGTTTGTCGGAACTCACCCATAACCGCACCACGATCGTGATCGCGCACCGATTGAGTACCATCAAACGTGCGGACCAGATTTTGGTGATTGAATCAGGTGAAATTGCGGAGCAAGGCACTCACGACGAATTACTTCTAAAAAAAGGGAGGTACTACGATCTGTACACTTTTCAGGCTAAGATTTAGAATCGGAAAATTAAGTATTATGTGCTATCAGACCAGACAAATTCGAACGGTTAAGGACTTGGAAATGAAGTACAAGGTGGGCTTATCCAATCCGGCGTATCGCGATCTGTTCGATAAACCGGCATACCATCTCAACGGATTTTCCCATCCCAATATGCTCATCATTCCGCAACAGAAACCCAAAGTTCTGGCGCCGGGAATCTGGGGGATTGTACCTCCAAATAAACAAGCAGAAGACATTAAGTCGTATTACAAGGAAAGTATCAGATATGGCTCTGGCCTTAATGCGAGGAGTGAAAAACTTTTTGATCATTTCATTTACAGGCGCTCGGTCTTTTCTCAGCGCTGTATTATACCGGTCACAGGATTTTTTGAACCCCATACCCACGAAATGAAGAAGTATCCGGTCTTTATTCATCGATCTGATGACGACCTGTTTTCCTTAGCAGGTATTTACACCATTATCGGTAAGCATGTGACCTTTTCTATCCTTACTAAAGCTGCCGATCCATTCTTTGCAAAGATTCATAACGAGAAGAAGCGTCAACCGGTAATTTTAAATAAAGAAGCTGAAGCAACCTGGTTAAATGAAGACTTGGACACAGAAGAAATCAAGACCTTAATCAGGAGCGAGTATCCTGTTTCTACCCTTGAAGCATATCCTGTGAGTAGGGATATCTATAAGAGAACTGTTGATTCAAATGTTTCCGGTATTACTGAACGAGTGAATTACTCGGAGATAGCCAGTGTAAGTTTTCAAATATAAACAACCCCGCAAGAGCGGGGTTCTTTTTTTACAATGGAATATTTCCGTGTTTTCGATTGGGTTCTGAAACCTCTTTATTTTTCAGCATATGAAAGGCTTTGATAAGCTTTCTTCTCGTATCCTTTGGCAGAATCACCTCGTCTATATAACCTCGTTCTGCTGCACTGAAAGGATTGGCAAATAGCTTAGCGTATTCCTGTCTCT
>CAWZYX010000148.1:0-6490 GCA_963966315.1 uncultured Winogradskyella sp.
CGGTTGGCCAGGTCATTAACCTTCTTTGCTAATCCAACAAGGTTTAACTGGTCGGCATTTTTTATAACAGGAACTATTAGATTGCCGTCTGGTAAGGCGGCAGCCATTCCCAGATTGATATCCTTTTTCTTTATGATCTTATCACCTTCTACGGAGATATTCAATAATGGAAAATCCTTGAGGGCCTTCGCTACGGCCTCCATAAAGATTGGGGTGAAGGTCAGATTTTCTCCTTCACGCTGTTTAAACTGGTCTTTCATTTTCTTTCGCCAGTTCCAAATATTGGTAACATCGGCCTCAATGAAGGACTGCACATGCGCTGAGGTCTGCACAGAGTCGATCATGTGTTTGGCGATCAGTTTACCCATTCTGGTCATCTCAATGATCTCATCACCAGGGCCAGCCATAATGCTGCTCTTTTTAACAGGAGTTTCTTTTTTAGGCGTTTCCTTTTCTGTTTGCTCAGGAACCGATGCTTCATGAGTGACAGGTTGCGCGCCAGAAGACGCAGGGGCCGCAGATTCCTTTTTCGAAATACTACGCGACTCTAAATAAGCCTTAATATCATTTTTCGTTACGCGACCTTCCTTGCCCGTACCCGGAACTGTGTCCAACTCGGCCTGGGAAATACCTTCCTTATTAGCAATATTTCTTACAAGCGGGGAATAGAACCGATCACCATTAGAGGTGATTGCAGGGGCTACAGCAGCCTTGGCTGTAACAACCGTCTCAGCTACAGCCTTTGCAGCCGGCGGTTCGGGTACTTCAGTGGCTGCGGGCTTGGGAGCCAACTCAACAGTATCGCTTGTTGAAGAGCTATCCGTCCCTTCTGCTTCTATTTCAATAACTGCAATGGTCTGACCTACCTGTACCACGTCGTCCACATCAAACAGCTTTTCTATTAAAACACCATCAACTTCACTAGGTACTTCACTATCAACTTTGTCGGTAGCAATTTCCAAAACAGCTTCATCAGCCTCAATGGTATCGCCCACCTCTTTTAACCAAGAAGTAATGGTTGCCTCCGCAACACTCTCACCCATTTTTGGTAGCTTTAGCTCAAACTTTGCCATATCTGTAATTTGAAGGTCCTTATTTTTATTTTGGTTGCAAAATTAATAAAAAATAAGTTCTACAATTGATTTTAATTCAAGGGTTGTCCTGTAAAAAAAGGATTTCACCTTGAGAAGAACTCGAATCACTTCCCAGTATAAAGTTAGCCTTTTTCGGCTTTATTCGGTAAAAGATGTCGCTTTTATTAGCATGAGATCTCATGAGATCGATCATGCTCTGGAAGGTATACAAGGAGGCATCCAAAACAACCATCGTTCGTGGCTTGATTTGCTCAACGGATTCCGCTGTATTCAAGGGAACATCAAATAATTTAGTGAGTTCTGTCTGTTGACCTGAGAGCAGCATCACCTTATCAAAATCAGCCATTGACCTCTCAGTAGGATTTGGCCTTTTTGATGCCAGTTCAATGACAAATTCCACTAAGGCATCAACAATCTGATTTTTAAAAAAATGTTTCCTGTAGAATATTTTCATTGCTCCGTAAAATCTCTTGAGATAAAAACTATTCTTAAGTGTTGATTCGCCTTTGAAGTGAATGACCGCTTCTTGTCCAAAATAGTAATTGGAATATCCCGCCTTGAGTAGCCTGTACGACAGGTCAATATCTTCTCCATACATAAAAAAATCTTCATCAAACCCCCCTACTTCATCAAATACCCTTTTTTGAAGTAGCATAAAAGCTCCGACAAGAATGTCACAGGGTCCATTACTGTCCTCATCAAGTTCATTAAAATAATAAGAGCTGGTATAGCCAAATAACTTTTGTAAGGCCACCATTGGAGTAGGAACGTGTCGTTTACTCTCCGGTAAAAACCGGCCACGTCCATCTATAAGTTTACAGCCTAAGGCTCCTACATTTTGATTTTTATCGATAAACTCAAGTAATTGTGAAAATGTATGTTCTCCTACCACTGTATCGGGGTTCAAAATACATACATGGGTACCTTTAGCCTTGGACACCCCAATATTGTTTCCTTTTGAAAATCCTAGATTGACCTTGTTCTCAATAAGATGTACACTGGGAAAATCACGCCGAATCATATCACAACTGTCATCATCAGAATTATTGTCCACTACAATGATCTCGCTGTCTATGCCGGTCAAGGCCTCCTGAACGCTCTGCAGACATAAGGTGAGAAATGAAGAAACGTTATAGTTTAATATAACTACGGAAAGTCTCAAACTGATCTTAGTTTTTTAATGAAGCCTCAAACGGAATACGGTCAATGATACTGCGACCCAGAGTAATTTCATCTGTATATTCAAGATCACTACCTGCTGCCACTCCTCTTGCTATGGTAGACATTTTTACAGGTGTATCCAACAACTGCTTGTATATGTAAAAATTTGTAGTGTCCCCTTCTATGGTAGGGCTCATTGCAAAAACAAGTTCACTGATCATCCCCTTCTTCACTTTTTCAACCAAAGGAGTAATGGTAAGATCATGCGGCCCTATCCCATCCATTGGCGAGATCTTACCCCCAAGAACATGGTAAAGCCCGTTGAAACTACTTGTGGCTTCGATGGCCATGACGTCTCTTATGTCTTCAACCACACAAACCAGTTCGGGATTTCTGCTTTTATTAGAACAAATACTGCATAATGCCGCATCACTAATATTGTAACAGGATTCACAATACTTTATTTGTAAACGCAGGTCTTTTATAGCCTCCGCCAGATCTACTGCCTGAGATTTTGGTTGACGGAGTAAATGCAGTACTAATCGGAGGGCCGTACGCTTTCCAATTCCCGGTAATAGGGCAATTTCACTAATCGCCTTATCAAGTAATTTTGATGGAAATTCCATAGTTGCGAAGGTACTTATTTTTTTGCTGTTGAAATTGAAGAGTCATGTTTTGTAAAAAGTTTATTTTGGTCATTTCAAATTCGTTTTATGTCACCGACAACAATTGTCAGCATCGTTGCCGCCTATTTTGTTTTGCTAATTGTTATTTCCTATCTCACAGGCAGGGAAGACAGCAACTCTGCGTTTTTTAGAGCCAATCAATCTGCACCGTGGTATCTGGTGGCATTTGGTATGATTGGTGCGTCTTTATCGGGGGTTACCTTCATCTCTGTACCCGGTGCTGTAGAAAGTAATGAGTTTGGCTACCTGCAGGTAGTGTTTGGGTATTTTTTCGGATATCTCATCATTGCTTATGTGCTGTTACCTCTGTATTATAAACTCAACCTCACTTCAATCTACACCTATTTAGAAGAGCGCTTTGGTCGCTTGAGTTATAAGACCGGAGCGGTTGCATTTTTAATTTCGCGTACAGTTGGTGCTGCTTTCAGATTGTTTTTGGTAGCTCAGGTGCTTCAACTGCTCATCTTTGACAGTTTTAATATCCCTTTTCCGGTAACTGTGGTAATCACCATTGCACTCATCTGGCTGTATACACACCGAGGTGGTATAAAAACCATCATTTTCACAGACACCCTTCAAACTTTATTTATGCTGGTTTCGGTAGTGGTGACTCTTGTCTTTCTGGCCTCAGCACTGGGATTAAGCAGCCTTAGTGATGTATATGAATACGTTAAGGCAGAGGACATGAGCAAGGTTTTTTTCTTTGATGATGCTAATGATCCCCAGTACTTCTGGAAAAGTTTTTTATCGGGCATCTTCATTACCATTACCATGACCGGTCTGGACCAGGACATGATGCAAAAGAACCTCACTTGCAAGAACCTTAAGGACGCACAAAAGAACATGATCTCATTCAGTGTGATACTCATTTTTGTAAACATACTTTTTCTAGCACTTGGATTACTGCTCACACAGTACGCCCTGCAAAATGGAATCACTGCTAAAAAAGACAATCTCTTTCCTACCATCGCCATGCTGCCCGAAATCGGACAGGTCACTTCTGCCTTCTTTATTCTGGGGTTGATCGCAGCAGCTTATTCCAGTGCAGATTCAGCGCTCACCTCTTTAACCACCTCTTTTTGCATCGACATCATTGGTCTGGAGAAAAAACCAGATGACGAACGAAAAAGTATCCGAAAGAAAGTACATATTGGTTTTAGTGTGGTACTGGTAATGGTTATTATCCTTTTCGATCTGCTTTTTAAGGATGTGTCTGTGATCTGGGAACTTTTTAAGGCAGCAGGCTACACCTATGGTCCTTTATTAGGTCTTTATGCCTTTGGATTGTTCACAAAATTGAAGGTCAAGGATAGGTTTGTATGGATCATAGCGGTCCTGAGCCCACTACTGGCATATGTTCTGAACTTGTATTCGGTTGATCTCTTTAATGGCTACGAAATAGGTTTTGAAATTCTTATTATCAATGGTTTCATTATGTTTCTGGGACTTCTGGCCATTAGAAAGAAAAGACAAAAACCTTAAGAGATAACTGTTGGCCAATTGAGAATTGATTAGGCTTACTAATATTAATTTTTATATTTGTCTTTAACTTTTAGTTAAGAATACTTTATGAAATATCTGAATGGATTATTGGTAGCCATCCTCCTGCTTGTTTCCTGTTCTTCAGATCCCAAAGAGCCTGAAGCTTACCTCTTTAACGAATTGAGCAAAGACGTAACGGGAATCGATTTCATCAATCAGGTGGAAGATACACCGGCACACAGCATCATCAATTACATATACTTTTACAATGGTGCGGGTCTGGCTGTTGGTGATATTAACAATGACCAGTTGCCCGATTTGTTTTTTGTATCAAATGAAGGTCAAAATAAACTCTACCTCAACAAAGGAAATCTAACATTTGAAGATATCTCTGAAAAGGCTAATATTGGTGGAAAAGCCGACTGGAGTACGGGGGCAACCATGGTGGATGTCAATGCAGATGGGTATCTGGACATATATGTGTGTGCCGTTTCGGGTCTTCTCGATTTCAAAGGTCATAACGAACTGTACATCAACAATGGCGACAATACCTTTTCAGAGCAGTCCGAGGCTTATGGTTTGAATTTCGAAGGCTATTCCACCCAGTCCTATTTTTTCGATTATGACAAGGACGGGGACCTGGATATGTATCTGGTAAATCACGCCGTTCACACCACGTTGTCTCACGGAAAAGCCGATCTAAGGGAAAAACGTGCTGAAAAAGTTGGGGATGTACTGTTTCGAAATGATGATGGTTTCTTTGCGGATGTAAGCGAACAAGCTAACATCTATGGTGGAGTGAACGGTTACGGACTAAGTGCTTCCATCGCCGATTTTAACAATGATGGATGGGACGACATCTATGTCTGCAATGATTTCCATGAGGACGATTATTATTATCTGAACAATCAGGACGGGACCTTTGTGGAAACCCTTGGCAGCAGTTTCAATACCATCAGCAGATTCTCAATGGGTAGTGATGCAGCGGACATTAATAATGACGGCTATCAGGACCTCATCACCTTAGACATGTTACCCTGGGATGAGAAGGTGCTTAAGGAAACCGAAGGTGACGATGCCATGTTTAATATGCAGGTACACCTTAATAATTTAGGATATAAAGACCAGTTCAGTAGAAATATGTTGCAAATCTCACATCAAGGTACCTATTTCCATGAAGAGGCTCTACTCAATGAAATAGCTGATACAGACTGGAGCTGGGCACCCCTGTTTGCTGACTTTAATAACGATTCTCATCAGGACCTCTTCATCTCCAATGGTATCCCAAAAAGACCCAATGGTCTGGACTTTAAGAAGTACGTTTCCAGTGCTTTCAAAGGCGCCTCAGAGGCAGAGGGGCTCAACTGGCTTTACAATGCAAGCAGTGAAATGCTGGATGGCAATGTTTCCAATCAGATTTTTTCTGGTATCGACGGTAAGTTCACAAACCGAACAGGCGATTGGATGAAAGACCTCCCAAAAATTTCGAACGCATCGATTTATGCCGATCTGGATCTGGATAGTGATCTGGACATTGTTACCAACAATTTTAATGAGTATGCCAGTATTTATGAAAATAACCTAACACAAGCAAAAGGCTTGAGGCTTAGTTTCGCCTATAAAGACGCTAATACTGAAGGCATAGGCACGAAGGCCTATGTCTATTCCGATGGGAAAGAACAATTGAAACAGGTGTTTAAATCCAGAGGGTTTATGTCCTCAATTGACGGTTCTTTACATTTTGGTCTGGGAACTGCTTTACAAGTGGACTCTTTAAAAATCATCTGGCCCAACAATCAGTTACAAACCATAACGGGACCACTGGAAGGTTCAGATATGAAAATAGTCTATGATGAATCAAACACCATGGCAGCTTTTAAAAACACAGTTCCGGAAGAGCTTCTCTTTAAAAAAGTTCAGCTGATTGATTTTGTCCATGAAGAGGACAATTTCAATGATTTTGTGGCTGAAAAACTCATTCCTTATAAGGTATCAACATTAGGACCAGCGGTTGCCATTGGTGACCTCGACGGCAATGGTTATGAGGACCTTTACATCGGACACTCC
>CAWZYX010000149.1:0-6489 GCA_963966315.1 uncultured Winogradskyella sp.
ATTGGTCATTGGCGATGCCCTTGCGGTTTGTCTCCTGCACTTAAGGGGCTTCTCCAGCAAGGACTTTGCCAAGTACCATCCCGGCGGGGCTTTGGGGAAACGCCTGTACCTGCGTGTTAACGACCTGTCTTCTCAAAACATGAAACCTCAGGTTAGCCCTGACACTGTTTTAAAGGACGTGATCGTGGAGATCACAGAAAAAATGCTGGGTGTCACGGCGGTTGTCAGCAAGGGAGATATCCTGGGCATCATTACCGACGGAGACCTGAGGCGTATGCTCTCCAAAACCAATGATCTCACCACTATCACCGCCCGGGACATTATGAGCGAACACCCCAGGACCATTGATGCAGACGCCATGGCAGTAGATGCCAAAGAGCGAATGGAGGAGTTTGGGATCTCACAGTTACTAGTCACCAGTGAAGGTCAATACGATGGGGTGGTTCATCTTCACGACCTCATCAAAGAAGGCATACTATAGATGGCTAAGGTCGACGTCAATGAAATGTCCTTCCTGGACCACCTGGAAGATCTGAGATGGCATCTGATACGAGCCACACTGGGCGTGTTTGTTGCTGCCATAGTGGCCTTCTCAATGAAGTCCTTTATTTTTGATACGGTTATTCTGGGACCCACCGAGATGGATTTTCCCACCTATCGAGGCCTCTGTGCTGCGGCAACTCGCATTGGGGTAGAAACCACCTTTTGTGCCAAGGAGCTGCCATTTATCATACAGAACCGTACCGTAGCAGGTCAGTTTTCGGCCCATATCTGGACGGCCATTTTTGCCGGGTTCATCATTGCTTTTCCCTATGTACTCTATCAGATGTGGCACTTTATAAGCCCAGGGCTTAAACCCAATGAGCGACGCAATTCAAGAGGCTTTATTGTCATTGCTTCCTTACTGTTTTTTCTCGGTGTGCTGTTTGGTTATTACGTCATTACCCCTTTGTCACTTAATTTCCTGGCCAACTATTCCATTAGTGAAAAGATACTCAACGAATTTGATCTGAGCTCGGTGATTGCCGTCGTACGCTCTTCGGCGCTGGCCTCCGGACTGGTATTCGAATTACCCATCATCGTTTACTTCCTTACCAAAGTAGGCCTGGTGACCCCTCAGATCCTTAAAACCTATCGCAAATTTGCTCTTGTCATCGTTTTAGTCCTCTCAGCTGTGATAACCCCTCCGGATATTGCCAGTCAGGTGATCGTGGCCATTCCCATCCTGTTGCTCTATCAGGTGAGTATTTACATATCGGCTATAGTGGTGAAACGACAAAAGAAGGCACAAAAAAAACAACAACATGTCTGATATTGTAGAAGAATTTAACAGCTACAGGGCTAAGATGAATGACAAAATCCTGGCCGACAACAACAAGATCATCAAGCGCATCTTTAATCTGGACACCAATGCCTATCAGGCCGGAGCGCTGGATGTGCGCACCAAGGAACTGCTGGGATTAGTGGCCTCCACTGTATTGCGTTGTGACGATTGCATCCGCTATCACCTGGAAACCTGCCACAAGGAAGGCGTGAGTAGAGAGGAAGTAGTGGAAACCCTTGGTATTGCCACCCTCATTGGTGGAACCATCGTGATTCCGCATTTACGCCGGGCCTACGAATTCTGGGAAGCCTTGGAAGAAGAAGGTACCGAATAAAGCACCGGAAAATGCTTTCCATATGATTTTCTTTATTTTAACGTTTTAAGAGCATATGAAGTTACACGCCACAAACCTAATGAAGTCTTACAGCGGCCGTAAGGTGGTTAAGGATGTGTCCCTGGAGGTACGTCAGGGAGAGATCGTTGGACTGCTGGGACCCAATGGGGCAGGAAAAACCACCTCCTTTTATATGATCGTTGGGATCATTAAACCCAATGGAGGACAGATTTTTCTGGACAATACAGAGATCACCAAATACCCCATGTACAAGCGCGCCCAGAACGGAATAGGTTATTTAGCCCAGGAGGCCTCAGTGTTTCGGAAGCTGAGTATTGAAGACAATATCTTAAGCGTACTGCAGCTGACCAGGCTTTCCAAAAAAGAGCAGCACCTGAAAATGGAATCGCTGATCGACGAATTTGGTCTGGGGCACATTCGCAAAAACCGTGGCGATCTGCTGTCGGGAGGTGAGCGGAGGCGCACCGAGATAGCCCGTGCTCTTGCCACCGATCCTAACTTTATCTTACTTGACGAACCCTTTGCCGGAGTAGATCCCGTGGCTGTGGAAGACATACAGCGCATTGTGGCCAAACTCACCAAAAAGAACATTGGTATTCTCATTACCGACCATAATGTCCAGGAGACCCTGGCCATTACAGACCGCACCTATCTGATGTTTGAAGGTAGCATTTTAAAAGCCGGTGTTCCGGAAGATCTGGCCAGCGACGAGATGGTTCGGAAGGTGTACCTCGGGCAGAACTTCGAACTGCGGAAAAAGAAATTGCTGTTTTAATCGTAATTCGTAAGTAGGGAATCGTAAATCGTAAGTCGTAAGTAGGGAATCGTTAGTCGTGAATCATAAGACGTAATTCGTTAGTCGTGATTGGTGAACCCGTCTTATTGACGAGGCAGGTAGTCAAAAGTCAAAGGTTAATGGTTAATGGTCAACTAACGCTCCTTCAATCGCTTCACAAGCCAGAGCAGCGGGTGCACCACCAGCAGGCATAGTATTCCGGCTACCAGACCGAATAAAAAATCTCTTAGCATCCCAGGCCAGGACTCCAGCACGTGATGCAGAGGCTCCAGGTTGTGGGCAAAAATGCCCCCCGCTACCAGCAGTAAGGCAATGGTTCCTATCACACTTAAACTCTTAATAATCCAGGGGAGAATAACGATCAGTGCCTTCCCCAGCATATACAGTAGGCCAGGCTTACCATCGCTTGCCTCCACCAGACGAAGCCCTGCGTCATCCATCCGAACGATCAGGGCAACGATGCCATAGACCCCTACGGTGGCGATCAGAGCCACTGCACTAACCACCAGGATCTGGAACAATAGGTCTTCACCAACCACGGTTCCTAAAGCGATGATCACGATCTCTACAGACAGAATAAAATCGGTGATGATGGCCGATCTAATTTTATCCTTTTCAGCCACGACCGGACCTTCCTTTGCGGGTGTATCTTTGGTATCCTCATGTGTTTTTTTTCGATGAAAAAGCACTTCATAGATCTTTTCAGCGCCTTCATAAGCCAGGTACAGCGCCCCCAGAACCAGCACCACCGTTACCAGCCAGGGTACAAAAGCACTCATCAAAAATGCCAGAGGCAAAATAATGAGCTTGTTTAAAAAGGAGCCTTTGGTAATGGCCCATAGCACGGGCAACTCTCTTGATGGGCTGAACCCAGATGCCTTTTCGGCATTCACTGCCAGGTCATCCCCAAGGATTCCGGCTGTTTTTTTGGTGGACACCTTGGTCATGGTGGCCACATCATCCATTAAAGAGGCAATATCGTCTAAGAGCGCAAAAATTCCCGAAGCCATAATTTAAAAATAGGTTGATTAGTGCAGTTGTTTCTGATTGGCCAGAGACATGAGCACGTAAAGAATGATGATGAGCGGAATGCCCGCAAAATGAAAGACCAGTAGCAGTATCAGAGAAATGATGAGAAACAGGTATCTGAGAATATTGGAAGCAAAATCAAAGGACCTGAACTTTAAGGAGAACAAGCGGACCGGAGCATTCAGCAAATAGGCCGATGCAATTGCCAGAACAATCAGCAGCACCGGATTAAGGATCTGTGCGTTGATCACATCGCTGTCCTGAAATTCCAGGATAAGTGGTAAGGACATGATGAGCAGAGCATTGGCAGGTGTGGGCAGACCTTTAAAAAAATGCTGTTGTTCTTCATCAAGGTTAAATCGACCCAGTCGATAGGCCGAGCTCATGGGTACGATCAGACCCACCAGGGGCAGCAGGTTCACCATGCTAAATGCTGAGCTATTGTCATCAGACCAGTGGCCTGGGTCGATCATTTCATCAGGAACGTTTAGCGCGAGGGCAAGCAGCTTATACAGCACCAGACCGGGCACTACCCCACTGGTGACCACATCGGCAAGGGAGTCTAACTGCAATCCCAGTTCACTGCGCGCATCAAGTGCTCGCGCCAGCAGCCCGTCCATAAAGTCAAAAAATATCCCTAAAAAGACAAAAACAGCACCCCATGCCAGCTGACCCTGGATTACAAAAATGGCTGCTACACAGCCGGAAAACAAGTTCAAAAGAGTGACCAGATTAGGGATGTGTTTCTTCATGGGTGATGCGTTTGTGTAAAAATAAACTATTCTGCGAAATGGATTCAGGAAATTGCATGTGGACAATCATATGTTGGAAATCGTAAATGGTAAATGGTAAGCCCGCCTTGTCCGCCTTGTCGGCGAGACAGGCCTTGCAACGCGAGGCAAGCGAGCACGAGGAACGAGGGTGACACCATCTTTTTAGGTTTAGTTCTCATCGTGTTAGATTCCGTATGTCATTGCATTCCTTCGGAATGACTAAACGAATGTCATTTCGAATCTTGCCGAAAGGCGAGATGAGAAATCTACATGAGTTCCAGATACAGTAGATCTCGACAACCCTTGCTTTGCTCACGCCACCAAACCAATTACTTTTGACAGGCTCGATGTGATAGTTAGTACCCCAATTCATGTAGATGCTGAAACAAGCCCGCCTTGACCGATGCAAGTCGAGGCAGGACAAGCAAGGCGAAGCAATCTTAGGGTATACCCAAGGACATTGAATTAGATTCCCTCGGTCTTTTCGAACCCATTTTGCAGCACTGGATGAGAAATCTTTGAGCCCCATTCCTTTCACTTTACACTTAATCTCTCATACCTAATCCCTGTTCACATCCCCACAATATCCTGAATAAAATTGAGTTTAATAGGTACAAAATATTGTGCATCTTTGTAAAAAAATTGTGGTTGAGGTATCTGTTAATTATTTTTCTACTGGGAGGTACATCCCTGATGAGTAGCCAAACGACGCGCAAGTATTCCAATGAATTTCTGAATATTGGTGTGGATGCTGCGGCTCTGGGTATGAGCAATGCCGTTACGGCACACACCTCAGACGTGAATGCCGGTTACTGGAACCCTGCAGGGCTCATCAACCTCGAAGACCAGCAGCTGGCGCTGATGCACTCCAGCTATTTTGCCAATATTGCCAATTACAACTACCTGGCCTGGGCCATGCCTATCGACGACCGTTCGGCCGTAGGCGCCTCTCTCATACGCTTTGGTGTAGACGATATTCTGGATACCACACAGCTCATTGACGATCAGGGAAACATCAACTACGACCGTATCAGCACCTTTTCAACGGCAGACTATGCGCTCACGGTGTCTTATTCGAGAAAGGTGCCCCTGGACGGCTTTAGCTATGGGGTCAACGCTAAAATCATCCGGCGCATCATCGGAAATTTTGCAGCCTCCTGGGGTTTTGGGCTGGATGCCGGCTTGCAATTTCGTACCAAAAACGACTGGCGCATCGGCATCATGGGACGAGACATTACCACCACCTACAATTCCTGGGCCATTGACGACGAGGAGTTTGAAAAGATCAGTTCGGCAGTGGACGGCCAAAATCAGACCCTCCCGGAAACAACGGAGATCACCATTCCCAAATTGGAAGTAGGCGTTTCAAAGGAATGGATCTTTCATTACGATTATTCGCTTTTGGCAGCTCTTAATTTTAACATGCGCTTCGTACAAACCAATGCCATTATCTCTAGTAGCGTTATGAGCGTGGACCCTGCCTTTGGTTTTCAGTTTGGGTATACCGACCTGGTCTTCCTGCGTGGTGGTCTGGGAAATTTTCAAAACGAACTGCAGATCGATAATACCGAGAACCTCACCTTCCAGCCCAATTTTGGTGTCGGTTTCAAATACAAGGGCATCCAGCTCGATTATGCCTTTACCGATATTGGCGATCAGAGTGCGGCCCTCTACTCCAATGTCTTTTCCCTAAAGATTGATTTCAGTGTTTTTAGATGATCTGAGAGGTTAATAAAAACCCTTAAGACCCTTCCAAAAGTCAGGGTGGGCTGGATATTATAATCACTGATGAGCGATTCTTATCGGTAAGAACTAAGAAAAAACTTTATAGCTAATGGTAAAAGGTTTTACCATACCGTTACTTTTTTGTCATTGCGAGCACGAGGAACGAAGTGAGAAGCAATCTTAGAGAATAAACTACCACTTTGAATTAGATTCCCGCGGTCATTTCATTCCCTCGCCTGCCTGCCGCAGGCAGGGAATGACTTATGCATCAGTCAACAAGGCGCAAAGCCGGAAACTGAAGATTTTTCAGAAAATGCTGTCAAGTCAGCGGAAGTGCGTTTCGTCCCGAGTACTCGGAAGAACCAGTCCGGTGTATCATTGCCCGCCTTGAGGAGCAAGGCGAGGCAGGCGAGCCCGAGAATTCGGTAGAAGCAATCTCAATCTAAATTCTGCCATTGAGGATTTTCTTTTTCGATCAGGGCTACCT
>CAWZYX010000150.1:0-6392 GCA_963966315.1 uncultured Winogradskyella sp.
TGTAAAAGGAACCAGCGAAGGTACCGTAACGGACTTCGATGGTAATTATTCTTTAGACGTTCCGGAGAATACCACTCTGGTTTTTTCATTTGTGGGCTATCAAAAAGAAGAAATCGTTGTGGGCACCCGGTCAGTTATTGATGTAACCCTGATGCCGGATATTCAGGCACTGCAGGAAATAGTTGTTATTGGTTATGGTGTTAGTAAGAAAAAAGACCTGACAGGAACGATTGAGTCTGTCTCTTCAAAAGATTTTAATCAGGGAGCAATCACTTCGCCGCAACAACTTATTAATGGTAAAGTTGCCGGTGTTCAGATCGTTGATGGTGGTGGAGCCCCTGGTGCAGGAAATACGATAAGGATTCGTGCAGGTTCATCTATTTCAGCATCGAACGATCCGTTGATCATTATTGACGGTGTACCTGTTGACAATGAAGGTATTGACGGAGCACGTAACCCGTTAAACGTGATCAATCCTAATGATATTGAGTCTTTCACCGTATTGAAAGATGCCTCAGCTACAGCCATTTATGGTTCTCGCGCATCTAACGGTGTCATCATAATTACTACAAAGAAAGGTGCAACAGGAGCCCTGAAGGTAGATTATAATGGTAATGTTTCAGTTTCTACCCCAACACAATTAGTTGATGTATTAGGAGCTGATGAATACCGGGAAGTGCTGGGACAAAAATTCCCTGAAAACACTGGTTTATTAGGTGAAGCCAATACAGACTGGCAGGATAATATCTACAGAAATGCCATTTCTACGGATCACAATGTTTCTGTATCCGGTACGATTGCCGATGTGCTTCCAACCAGAGCTTCTGTGGGATACAATCTGGCCAATGGTATTCTGGATGAATCACAAATGCAGAGAACATCTGCTTCTTTAAACCTTAACCCTGATCTGTTCGATGATCACTTAAGTATTGACATTTCAGCCAAATTGGCTAATATCCAAAATAACTTTTCGGCAACAGATGCAATTGGCGATGCAATAGCAATGGATCCTACTCAGCCCATTACCTCTACTGATGATAGATTTGCTCCATTTGGCGGTTATTTTACATGGATAGGTGCAGAAGGCAATCCAAATGTTAATGCGCCAAGAAACGGTCGGGCAAGAATCGACCAGAGAAGGGATCGATCCATAGTGAACCGTTTTGTAGGTAATGCTCAATTCGATTACAAATTTCACTTTTTGCCTGAGCTGAAAGCCAACCTTAATTTAGGTATGGATTACTCGAAAAGTACAGATGATGGAGGAGTATTTAATCCTGCTAATGCGGGTTGGGATTCCGAGGCCTTTTTAAGAGGTGGTTCTACCAGAACGTATACACAGTTGAAAAGAAACAGATTGCTCGAATTCTACATGCAATACAATAAAAATCTTGAAGATCTAAACTCAAGATTTGACGTAATGGCAGGATATTCGTGGCAGCACTTCTGGAGAGAAAGTGAGTCAGAAGAACTCTTCGGCACTCCTAATAGTGAAGGAAGTTTCGCAAGGTCTCCATATAACCTAACCAGACAGGAAAACTATTTGGTTTCCTTCTTCGGTAGATTTAACTATGTCTATAATGAGAAGTACTACCTGACCTTTACGCTTCGTAACGATGGATCATCACGTTTTAGCGAAGACACAAGATGGGGTCTTTTCCCTTCTGCCGCTTTGGCGTGGTCAATCAGTGAAGAGTCATTTCTAAGAGGAAGTAATACTGTATCTAACTTGAAATTAAGAGCTAGTTATGGAATAACAGGTCAGCAAGATATTGGATCAGATTATGGTTACTTTGGCGTCTATACGCGCAGTCAGCAAACCGCTCAGTATTTATATTATGATCCCAATAATGGTGGCTATCAAACCATTCCGATTACCACTATCAGACCTGAAGGTTATGATGCCAATCTGAAGTGGGAAGAAACAATCACATATAACGTTGGTTTGGATTATGGCTTCTTAAACAACAGAATCACTGGTACTTTGGACGTCTATCTGCGTGAAACAGAAGATCTGTTAAATAAGATTCCAGTGCCAGCTGGTGCCAATCTTGAAAATGTACTGGTTACAAATGTTGGTTCACTTGAAAACAGAGGTTTGGAATTCACTTTCAATGCCCTGGCTGTTGAAACTGCTGATTTTAGCTGGAATATTGGTGGTAACTTCACCTACAATGAAAATGAGATCACTAAGTTAACTGCAGTTGAAGACGAAAACTATCTTGGTGTACAACACGAAGGTATTTCAGGGGGAACCGGAAACCTTATTAAAATACACCAGGTTGGACAACCTGCCGGTTCATTCTTCGTATATGAGCAGGTTTATGATGAAAACGGAATGCCAATTGAAGGTACTTATGTAGATAGAAACCAGGATGGTGTAGTTGATGAAGGTGACCTTTATGTCGCAGGTAATGCAATACCAAGATTCATCATTGGATTGAATACTTCAGTCAATTACAGAAACTGGACCTTTAGTGCCAGTGGCCGTGCAAATTTAGACCGCAAGGTGTATAACAACGTGGCTTCTAATGGAGCATTTTTCAACAAATTACAAACGAATGGTCAATACCTGAGTAATATTACAACGGATATCAATAACACGGGCTTTTATGAACCACAGTATTTCTCTGATTACTATGTGCAGAACGGCTCATTTTTCAGACTTGATAACGTAACCTTAGGTTATTCATTTGGTGAAGTTTTAGGTACGGGTAGCAGATTGAATGTTTCGGCTACAGTGAATAACGTTTTCGTGATCTCACCTTACGAGGGTATCGATCCGGAAATTTTCAACGGCGTGGACAACAACTTCTTCCCACGGCCAAGAACATATGTGTTAGGCGTTAACCTTTCTTTCTAAAATAAATTAACAATGAGAAATATAATTTTAAAATATATCACATTTGCTGCTGTATCTTTATTGATGCTAGGCGCGTGTGTCAACGATTTGGATGTCGAGCCAATCGACCCGAATCTGTCGACACCAGACAAAGTGTATGATTCGGAGGAAGCTTTCTTCCAGGTATTGTCTAAAGTTTACGCAGGTTTTGCAACTTCTGGTCAGCAGGGACCTGCCGGACAAGGTGACTTAGGTGGTTTTGACGAAGGTCACAGCCAATACTGGCGTGGATATTTCGTGGTACAGGAATTACCTACCGACGAATGTGTAAATGGTTGGGCCGATGGTAACCTTCCGAAAATGAGTCAGATTACATGGGGTGCCAACAACGAATTCATTCGTTCGTTCTACTATAGAGCACTCTATCAGGTTTCGGTAGCCAATGAATTCATTCGTCAGGCCAATACATATGGCAAACCAGAATACACTAATCTTCCGCAATATATAGCCGAAGCAAGGTTTTTAAGAGCTTTGGCTTACTGGCACGCTTTAGATCTTTTTGGTAATGGGATTCCCTTTGTAACCGAAGAAGATGAAGTTGGCGCAACTCTGCCTGAACCAGCCGGCGACAGCCCAAGAGGACCAGAACTGTTTAACTACATCGAATCCGAATTATTGGATATCGTGGGTGATGGCGAAGCAGACACAGATCAGATCTTGCTGAATCCAAGGCAAGGTTATGTTGGACAAGCTGATAAGGCAGCTGCCTGGATGTTGCTTACCAAACTTTACCTGAACCACAAAACTTATCTGGGTTCAGAAGACAATGCCTATTATACAAAGGCTCGTACATATGTCAATAAGGTGATCAATGATGGTGGTTATAGTCTGATTACCGATGCAGACGCCTCGATTGATGACGTGTATTCACCTTATGAATTTCTGTTCTTAGCAGATAACTTCAGATCTGATAATGAGATCATTTTCTCTATCAATTACGATGGTCTGAACTCACAAACCTGGGGTGGTATGACCTATGTGGTAAATGCTGCCATAGGTGGTGAAATGAATGCTGACAATTACGGTACCAATGGTGGCTGGGGTGGTAACAGAACCACAAAGGCCCTTGTCGAGAAGTTTGCCGACGGAGATGCCAGGGCACTTTGGTTTACAGAAGGTCAAAGTCTGGACATCTTAAATCAGGACCAGTTTACCGATGGCTACGCTGTTGTAAAGTATAAGAACAGAACCAGAGATGGTGGATATGGTCAAAATGGTGCTGAAAACGATGATGGCGTTATGCAGGCCACAAGCCCATTCGTAGACATTAATGTTCCGGTATTCCGATTGGCTGATGCTTATTTAATGGCTGCTGAAATTGATTTAAGATTAGACGGAGCTGTTTCATCGGCGAATTTGAATCATCTTAATGAAATCACCACACGTGCCGGCGTTTCTTTCCCTGCTACTGTTGATCTTGACTACATTCTAGATGAAAGAGCAAGAGAGTTATACTGGGAATGCCACAGAAGAACCGACCTGATCCGTTTTGATAAATTTACCAGCGGAGATTATGTATGGCCTTTAAAAGGTAATGATTTAAATGGAAAAGCAGTAGATGATAAGTTTAACTTAATGCCAATTCCGTTTACTGAAATTACGGCTAACCCGAATTTGAAGCAAAATCCGAATTACTAAAATTTGACGATAATGAAATATTTAAAATATATATACATTTTCTTCTTGATAGGCGCCTTGTTCGCCTGTCAGGAAGATGAGCTCGATCCGAAATTAACGGATGATGTGGTAGCTCCGAGTTTAACTGCTCCTGCCGATACTGAAATGGGAGAGTTTGTACTGGAAAAGGTAAATGAAAGTCAGGATTTCATGACGATTGAATGGACTGATGCCGATTTTAAATTGGATGTAGTTACTTTCTACAACCTTGAAATAGATGTTAAAGGGGGTGCTTTCGATAACCGAAAAATTATCACCTCAAACATCACCTCTCCATTTACTATTACGGTAAGTGACTTTAATAAAGGCCTTCTCGCTAACGGCTTTATAGATGGTGAAAAGCATGAGATCTCTTTAAGAGTGGTAGCGAACCACACGCTATCAACCGAGACCATAAATATGTCAGTAACCCCATATTTCGATGTAGAACCATGGTCAATTATCGGTAGTGCTGTTGGTGGATGGAATCCTGAAAACGACCAGTTCATGGAATATGATAAAGACAGAGGAGTTTATTTCCTTACATTGGATTTGGCACCGGGTGAATTTAAATTCCGTGCTCCAAAAATGGATCCAACTAACCCATGGGCTACAAACCTTGGTTTGGAAGGTGACCCACGTGAAGTTACTGATGAAAGTGGCGTGGTATTGTCTGCAGATGGTGCAAACATTCAAACCAAAGGTGGTAACTACACCATTGAACTGGATGCTGTAAGCAATATGTTTTCAATTACACAAAACTCGGCACCTGAATTAACGGACTGGACCGGTGTGGTTCTGGATGCCGTAGGTGATGGTATAAGTGCCGATAATCCTAATGCAAGTCCTGATGGCAGTAGCTGGGGTTGGGGCAACGTAATCCTCGCTGACAATGAAGGCAAACCCACTGAGGATGTTGGAGTATACACCTGGACCTGGGAAGGTATTATTTTGGAAGCTGCTTCCGGTTTCAAAATCAGAACACAAAACGGTGAGCCTGCTCCTGAAAACGGCATTGGATTTGATGTAGGATTTGGAGCTGTTGATACTGAGAAAAGTACTGATAAAGTAGTAGATGACGGTGGTAATATAACAGTATCTGAAAAGGGCACTTACAACATGACAATTACCATTGATGCACTTAATGGCGATGTTAAAACTGTTACAATAAAAGAACCTAACGCAGTCAAATACTTAGTAGGTGCAGGAGTCCCAGCAGCAGGTTGGGGTTGGGATACACCCGTAGAAGTAATTGAAACTGAGGCTGGTTCGGGTGTGTTTGTTGTTACTACTGAATTTGCTAATGAGGCATTCAGAGTTTTCGACGTAGAAGGTGACTGGGGTTCAGGAAAGAATTATCCAACATTTATAAACGAAGGATATACTATTGATCCCGATTTTGAAGATGCGCAGGATAATGATAATAATTTCAGTTTTATTGGTACTCCTGGTAACTACACATTCACTATTGATACGGTGAATAAAACTATAACACTAGATTAAACGATCTATTGTATTTTCCAAAGGACAAGTTGTATATTGTGCAACTTGTCCTTTATTCATTATGTAAGTCACTCATTTTCTTAAAACAACCCATTCATAATTATAGTATTCATGAAAAAATTGTATCTGACATTTATTGGCGTCATAGCGCTTACCCTATCGTCATTTGCGCAAACTCCGGTAATCGATCCTCCCCTTTTTACTCCATCAACGGAGATTACGATTACTTATGATGTAACCGGAACAAACCTGGAAAACTTAAGTGAAGCTTGGCTTTGGTGCTGGATGCCTCAAAATGGCGGTGATATCGATGCGACATCAAACATCAACC
>CAWZYX010000151.1:0-6099 GCA_963966315.1 uncultured Winogradskyella sp.
AATGACAAGTGGGATACCTTCTGGTCTCTTGGTGGTGACTGGGTGATCTCTAACGAAAGCTGGTTATCAGGTAACGACTTCTTGAGATTCCTTAAGGTGAAAGGTTCTTACGGTACCACTGGTGATGAGAACGGTGTTGGCTTCTTTACGGGGGTGAATACGTTTAACCCTTCACTACTTGGTAATGAGGCCGCGATTCGTCCAAGAACATTTGAGGATCCAAACTTAACCTGGGAGCGTGCTTCGCAATGGCAGGTAGGTGCTGAGTTTAGTTTAGGCAGTTTCCTTGATGGTGTGATCGATTACTACCAAAAGGATACCGAAAACCTAATCTTTGAAAGACGAGTATCTCCTTCAACAGGTGTGGCAGTCATTGTAACTAATGATGGTGAGTTAAGAAACTCAGGTTTGGAATTTGATATGAATTTCCACCTGGTCAATACCCAGGATGTAACGCTTGACCTTTCTGTGAATGGTGCAGTGTACGACAACGAGATTACAGTAATGCCTCTGGATCCTGAAACTGGTGAACCAGCCTTATTCCAGAATGTTGGAGCTTACGGTTACGAGCAGGGAAGATCGATCTTCGATTTTTATATGAGAGAGTACGCAGGTGTTGACCCTGCCGATGGATATCCAATGTGGTATGAGTACTATGATGATATCAATAGTAATGGTGTTCTTGATCCGGGTGAAGAATTACGTAACAATGAGGGTGTGCCTGATGGTTCTTTAACTCCTTATGTAAACGCTAATCCTGATGCCAACATTCAGAGAACAGTCACTAAGACCTATGCTAACTCAACTGAGTTATACATCAATAAATCGTCCATTCCTGATTTAGCAGGTGCCTTCCGTTTGGCAGGTAAGTTTGGAAACTTTAATGTGAACATGCAGTTTACTTACTCTATGGGTGGTTATGCATATGACTCTCAGTACGCTGAGTTAATGCACGATAACAACGGTGGTATTTTAGCCACTAACAGACACAAAGATGTAAGATCAAGATGGAGACAACCGGGAGACATTACTTCTGTACCATTAATTGCGGACCGAGTGATCCCTAACATTAACTCTCAGTCTTCCAGATTCATTACTAAGACTGATTTTATAGCGCTTAATAACATTCTTGTCGGTTACGACCTGCCAAGAAAGGTGTTAGGGAAGTCAGGAATTGACATGGTGAACATCTATGCATCTGGAGACAACCTATTTATTAGTAGTGCCAGAGAAGGATTCAATCCTCAGACCAGCCAGACTGGTAACTCTGGAAGAGGGCTTTATGCACCGTTGACTACTATTACAGTAGGGGCAAGATTGAAATTTTAACTTAAAAAAAGCGATATGAAAAAAAATGTATTAAGATTATTGGGAGCTGGGTGCCTTGCATTCATGCTTCAAAGTTGTGGAGACGATTTCTTGGTTGAGCAACCATCTGAGTTCATAAACAGTGACCAGATAGAGGAGTTCATCGAAGTAAGTACGTCATTACAGGAAGGTACGGTGAACGGGTTATATGTAACCATGTTTACAACTCAAACTGGTGGTACGACCGGACACGATGATTTTGGTCAAAGAGGTTACGACTTATTTGCTGATTTCTTAACGAGTGACGTGGCGTTATCCGTAAGTACTTATGGATGGTACCGTTCATCGATCACTGAATATCAGGCAACGCAGGACTTCACATTTACTGATAACTATCAGGTGTGGAGATATTACTATCGAGTGGTCAATGAGGCCAACCTGGTGATCCAGGGTATCGGTGGTAACGATGCAGATCCTGAGGGCGTGGAGGCGAGAGCTGCTTTAGGTCAGGCCTTTGCAATGAGAGCATATGCATACTACCACTTAGTAGCTTATTTAACCCGTGACTATAATCCATCAGAAGAGGCACTTCCTATCTACACCGAGCCAGGTTTCGAAGGAAAGCCTAAGTCTACTGTTGGTGAGGTTTATGAATTAATGGAGTCTGACTTAACAAGAGCGATCGATCTACTTGATGGTTTCGTAAGAAATAATAAAGTGAAGATCAACCAGCCTATTGCTAAAGGTATGTTGGCTTATGTAATTGCTTCTACCCGTTCAAGATGGGACGAAGTGGCACAATTAACTGCTGAAGCGATGGCCGAAAGTGGTACTTCATTAATGTCTTCTAATCCAAATGATCCAAACGGAATCTTTGGTGGATTTAACAATGTTTCTAACCCAAGCTGGTTGTGGGGCGTTGATTTGAACACTGATACAAACATTGGTTTAGTTTCATGGTGGGGTCAAATGGACTATTTCTCCTATTCGTATGCTGCAGTTGGTGACTATAAGTGTATCGATGAGGCCCTATGGAATAGTATGAGACCAGATGATTTAAGAAGAATTCAGTTTGACGGTGGAGGATATCCTTTACAGCCAACATTGAAGTTCTATGATGAGAACCGTGTATTCTTCGGTGCTTCCCAGATCGTTCAGGCAGACTACGTGTACATGCGTTATGCAGAACTACACTTGTTAAATGCTGAAGCTTTGGCTAAAGCCGGTCAGGAAGGACCTGCAAGAGATCAGCTAAAGATTTTAGTAGAGAACAGACTCTCTAGTGGAGACGCTTCTTATATTGATAGCCTTTCAGGTCAGGATCTGATTGATGAGATTTACTTCCAAACCAGAGTGGAGCTTTGGGGAGAAGGAAAAACTTATCACGCTATGAGACGTAATCAAAAAGCGCATACAAGAGGTCAAAACCACTTATCATTTGTAGGTGAGACGATCGCTTATGACGAAGAAAGAATGACTTTTGAAATTCCTCTTCAGGAGATTCAGGATAACCTGTTCATCAACAGTCAGAATCAATAAACAAACTAGCTAAAATCTAACTTATGAAAAAAATCTTAAAACTTATTCCTCTGGTTCTACTCGCTGTAACGCTCAACAGTTGCGACGAGGACCTCGCTAGCGGTGCAACCGATACTGTTGGCTTTGAAGATTCAACCGCAGATGTGGGTGTGAACGTTGGAGAAGAAACAGAAGAAGTGATCTTTGTTTACACAGGGAATGTAACTAGTGGTGACCGTACTTTTTCAGTAAGTGTTGATGCAGAAGCAACAACTGCAGATCCTACTGCTTACGATGTGCCATCACAGGTGGTGATTCCCGGAGGAACCAATGTTGGAGAATTACCTGTTTTCCTAAGAGACATTAATCTTGGAGATGGTGTTTCCATTGTATTGAACTTAGCTTCTGAAGGATCAACTGTATTACTTCAGGATACTATTACGATCAATGTAACACAGGTGTGACCAACTAATGAATTGATCTTATCCATTGTGTATGATAATTATCCTGGTGAAACCACCTGGGAGATGTATCTGGAAGGAGAATTAATCGATTCAGGAGGTCCTGGTGAAGGAGCATCTTTTACTAAGAAATGGTGTGTAGACAATGGTAACTATACCTTTGTAATTTACGATCAGTTTGGTGATGGTATCTGTTGTGCTTACGGTAGTGGATCTTATTCCCTTACTTCCAATGGCGTAACAGTAGCATCAGGTGGTGAGTTTGGTGTGTCTGAATCGACGGACTTTACTTTGCCTGCAGACTAATCGTCGAGAAATAACCCAAAAAAAAGGTCTACTTTTCAGTAGACCTTTTTTATTTTCGTTGCATTCATACTTTTTTAAGAAAAGGACGTTTTATGTTCATGGGGCCATACCGTAATCTAGTGCTATTAGCGATGCTGAGTGTCAGTGCGTCGATGCTCTATGGGCAAAGAAAACTCACCGGACGTCCTGCGCGCCCCAACAATCCGAACATATCAGATACGCTTACCAACACCGGGAAGCCTTCTGCCAAATTCGACAAGGTAGCAGATATAGAAGACTATATTCTGGAATCGATAGATCGTGATACAACTTTTGTAGATACCACACTGACCATCTATAAGGAATACAAGTTCAATTATCTACGTAGAGATCGCTTTGGATTGATGCAGTTTGCCAATGTTGGGCAAACCTATAACTCCTTAACTTATAACCTAAGAAATACCCAGGCCATTCCTTTGTTTGCGGCACAGGCCCGACACTTTAACTATTTCAGGAAAGAAGACATACAATACTATTCGGTTCCTACTCCTTTTACCGAGCTTTACTGGAAGACTGCGTTTGAACAGGGACAAACGCTCGATGCTTTTTTTACCATCAATACAACCAAACAATGGAATTTTTCCGTAGCCTACAAAGGGCTAAGATCACTGGGTAATTACCAGAACGCTTTGACCAGTACAGGTAATTTTAGGTTTACCACCAATTACCGCACTAAAAATGAGCGTTATCGAATGCGGGGGCACGTGGTATATCAGGACCTGCTCAATGAGGAGAACGGAGGACTTCGGGATGAGGATATAGAAAAGTTTACCAGTGGCGATCCCGAGTTCTTAGATCGCTCACTCTTTGATATGAATTTCGAGAACGCCGAGAATATTCTAGTGGGGCGTCGTTTTCACCTCGACCATAGCTACGAAGTGCTGCGTTCTAAAGACTCCCTGCAATCCAATAAATTAAACATTAATCACATCATTGGCTTTGAAGATCGTTATTATCAGTTTACTCAAGGAACCCTGGCAGCCGGTTATTTTGGACAGGCCTTTAACAGCTCCATAAACGATAAAGTGACCCTGGAAGATTTTTATACGAGTATAGGAGCCAATTACTCGAACAGGGTATTAGGTGACTTTTATGCCTCTCTGGGGTATAAGGACCTCAATTATGGATACAATAAGGTGGTTCAATTAGAGGACCAGCTGGTGGGTAACCGTATCAAAAACAGCTTCACTCATTTTGATGCTGCTTATAAAAAGCGACTAAAGGAGTTTTATCTGGAAGCTAAGGCGGGGATTAATTTATCAGACGATTTCGAGGGGAGTTATCTGGATGCTCAGGTATCCTATACTTTTTTTGATCATTTGAATGTGACGGGTGGCATCAATATCAACAGCAAGCGTCCGGAGTTCAATCAATTGCTTTTTCAAAGCCAATACATTAATTACAACTGGGATAATCAAGCTGGTTTTGACAATGTGAACACTCAGCAGATCTTTGCCGAGATACGATCGGACCGCTGGGTAAATTTATTCCTGGATGTATCGAACATACAGAATTATACCTTTTTTAATCTTGAAGATACCGTGGATGGGGTTCGTGTAGTGAAGCCCAGGCAAAGCGAGGAGTCCATACAGTACATCCGTTTAAAAGCGCAGAAGGAATTCAGGTACGGGAAGTTTGCTTTGGAAAATACACTGCTTTTTCAAAGCAGTAACTCTGCAGATTTAAATGTACCGGAGTTTGTTACCAGAAATTCACTGTACTTCACTGATGAAGTATTTAAGAAAGCATTAAAATTTCAAACGGGTTTTATTTTTAATTTCTTTACCGAGTACCATATGAACCGTTATGATCCTTTGCTGGCAGAATTTTACACGCAGACGGAGCAGGAGATTGGCGGATTCCCTCGATTGGATTTCTTTTTAAACTTTCAGGTGCGCAGTGCGCGGGTGTTTTTTAAGGCTGAGCATTTTAATGCGGCTTTTACCGGATACGATTATTTTGCAGCACCCAATCATCCTTATCGAGATTTTAAAATTCGATTCGGGCTGGTGTGGAATTTTTTCTTATAACATTAGGAATCAGTCCCTTATTTTCGTATCTTTAACTTTCCTCTAATTTATTTTGAAAACTACTTGCGCAGATAAATATCTGTTATATCTTTGCGCCCTCATTTGCACCAATAATGGTGAAAAATGGAGTCGTTCTTTAGTATGATTTTGACCTTTTGAAAAAAAAATAAAATATTTTTTAAAAGGTGTTGTGGGAATTAAAAAACGGTTATATATTTGCACCCGCTAAAACGGGGAACTGTTAAGGTGAGAGTAATAGAGAAGTTATTTGACATATTGAAATTGACAGCGTAGGGTAGGTTTAGAGACTTACCCGAAGAATTTAGAACAAGCCATTTTGAGTACCTTGTCAAATCGAGTCGTTAAGAATATTTAAGAAAAAACGATGAAGAGTTTGATCCTGGCTCAGGATGAACGCTAGCGGCAGGCCTAACACA
>CAWZYX010000152.1:0-6068 GCA_963966315.1 uncultured Winogradskyella sp.
TAATTATGTATGAGATAATGAAAAGGCATTATCTCTAGGAATTTAACGCCAAAATTAATAAAAACTGTAGAAGTTATTGGTGGAAATTTTGCCGAAATGACCGCCGCTCTCGAATTAAGACGTAAAGACCCTTCTTATAAGGTGATAATGATTGATAAGTCACCTTTGTTTTTATTCATCCCATCTTTGATTTGGGTGCCTTTTGGCAGACGCGAGATCAAGGACATTTCTTTTAGAAAAGACACGATCCTTGAGAAAAAAGGTGTAGAATTTGTGCATGCGGAAGCCTTAAAGGTGGACGCTGAAAAGCAAGTGGTGGAAACCACAAAAGGCGACTTTAAATACGACCATTTGGTAATTGGGACTGGTCCAAAGGTGAAGTACGATGTGGCTCCGGGTGTCAAAGAGCACGCTTACTACATTGGTACCCCAGAGGGAGCGATGAAGACAAGAAAAGCTCTGGAAGAATTTAAGAAAAATCCAGGGCCTATTGTGATCGGTGCCACACAAAATGCCGGTTGTATGGGTGCTGCATATGAATTCTTATTCAATGTTGAGAAATGGTTGCGTGAGCAAAAGATTCGTAAAAAGGTAGAACTTCACTGGATCACCCCTGAAACCTATCTGGGCCACTTTGGTATTGACGGAATGCCAATGGGTGAGACCATGCTCAAGTCTTTTATGAAGATGTTCAATATCAAGTACCATGTTGAGGTGGGAGTAGAGGAGGTTACTGAGAATACCGTGCGTTTGAGCAATGGAGATGTTTTGGAGAGCCATTTCACCATGTTGATGCCTCCGTTTATTGGTGTGGACTTTGTGAGCAAATCAGAAGGTTTAGAGACCAATGCAGCGGGTTACATCCCTGTTAATGATACTTACCAACACGTTACCCACAAAAATATTTGGGCAGCAGGGATTGCCGTAGACGTAAAATTACCCTTTAAGCCCGGTAAGGTACCCTTCTCAGGACCCAAGACCGGTTACCCCTCGGATGAAACAGGAAAAGTAGTGGCTGAAAATATTTTGAGATACGAAAAAGGTCAAACGCTTAAAGAAAAACCATGGGGTAAAATACCGGGTCTGTGTATCATGGATGCAGGGAAAAAAGAAGTGCTGATAGTGAGTAACAGTCTGTTTAAACCAAGGGTATTTGCCATTATGATCCCTAATGTGATCTATGATTTTAATAAGGTTTTATTTGAAAAGTATTTTCTTTGGAAAACCAGAAAAGGACTGTCTTATTTACCTTAAAATAAACGAGAAATTTTAACTTGTCTTTAAATTCCTATTGTCAGGATGGGCCGGTCGCGATAAGCGGTTAGATATAAACGTTGGCGATTGGCCTTCCCGACAATTGGTAAAGTATATGATAAAAAAGCCTCTGAATAGAGGCTTTTGTTATTTCTAGTTTAACCGGACTACTCACTATGGAATTAATTTCTTATCAGCCTGATCCAATGCACTCGTTTATATACAGGGCCTATGGCATTTTGAAAAGATAAATAATGGGTCCTTCTGCATTCTTCTTGTCAATTTTTATGTGAAGGCTTTGGTTCTTTGAGACGAGGTCTATGGCGGCTTCAGAGCTAATTTCTTTTCCTTCAAAATAGAAGACCGCCCCCTTCTTTTGAGCCATCTCTTTTATATGTTGGAGAGGTGGTGGAGGTTGCGTTTTTAATTCCTTATCCTTCGGACGGTCTATAACATGGATTTCTACATCGGTTTTATCCCCATCAGTATTTACAAGATAAATATCAATACTTTTAAATAAGTTCGAACTCCATAGTCGAGAAACCGCACTTTTTATTTTCTCGCCACCTACAGCAATTATCTCTCCTTTTTTTAATTTAGAAAAAGTAATAATGGTATTGTCATTGAATTCACTATTTCCAGTAACAATAATATTCTTAATTAGGTAGCTTGTTCCATTGGCAGCCGAAAGCCCTGGCGTTGTCGGCGTCTCTAAATAGGCATCTGCTCCCATAATGACCTTTTTATTGGTGTTTTGGGCATAGGGTTGATTTGGCGATGGAGATGGCGGCTTTTTTTCCAGGTAGTTTTTAATCTCTTGCTTTTTAGGAGCTAGAGGCGGCGGTGGAGGCGCAGGAACAATTTTTGGCCAAGGGAGGGCTTGTTCTCGTTGAGAGCTAGTCATCACCTCTTTGTAGATCTTCTCGAACTTGTTTAAATCCTTGACCTTAATGATGGGATAAGGGTAGCCTTTGTCTTCTTTTGCTTTTTTATTTTGTTCCGATATAAGTTTAGCCCAGATATTATATTCAGCAATTTGCGCTTGAGTAGCCCCTAGTTGTTTGGAGGTCTTCTGTTTTGGGCGCGGAGGTGGGGGTAAGCTGGCCTTTTCTTCAGCAGTTAATTCATCCCGCTTTTTGTAATAGGTTTCACCATTAATCGTAATTTTTACATAAGGTTCAAAAGGGGCTTTAGGTGGTTTAACTTTCGCTTTGTTTTCATTAGAAAGCTTGAAGTATAAACTACCAAGCACGGAATAAAGCGCGTCCAGTTTGTTTTGGTCCTCTGGTGATTTGTCCTTGTAATATGGAGGTATTGCCTTTAACTTTTGATAGGTCTCATAGACTCTCAAATAGCTATCCACTGAATCTTGTGTTGAGAATCTTTGTTGAAGTGGTAATTCTTCAAAATAATTTTGATTGGTAATAAACTTTATATTACTATTATTGATGAGGGTTTTCACCTTGTTGATCAATTCAATTGAAGTGTTTTTATCATATTTTAAATCAATTAAAACGTGAGTTTTCGGATCGATAGATTCTATCAATTCCTGAAAACTGGTATAATCACCTTGACGATTATTGATTAGAAATTGTTCTTTCGAGTTAATCAAAACAGAAATGACGTTTGTTGACGCAGAATTTTTTTTATGAGGGCTAACTCCTGAAAACATGCCTACAACCGATTGTGTTAAATCATCCCGGGTTTCAGGATTTTCAACGTAAATAGACGATTCAAAACTCTGTGTCTGGCGTTGGTGTGCGTCTCTTAAGGGAACTGCAGGTTCAAACGAAATATCATTATACCGCCCCATAAGAGAGTCGAAATATACATATGTAGTGGCCTGGCGAATGGCCTTGGTTTTGGGATTTTTTTGCTTTGGTAATTGAGCGAACTCTGTTTTTCGTTCAGCAAAACTGAAAAACAGCAGGGATACGACCGGAATGAGCAGAAGATGTACCAGTATTGACTTGTTTCTTGAGGTTTTAGTATTCATAACCGTGATTCGTTTTTTTAATGATGAATAATGAATGCTGCTCGAAAATTGAAACGGATGTTGATGAGACAGGTAATTGAGCAGTGTGTTTTGATAGCTGTTGGTACTAACTCCTTGATTAAGCACTGCTCGATCGGCCAGAAACTCGTGATTGAGCTTGATGTGGTGCTTAATAAGGTAAATTAATGGATTAAACCAAAGAGCGATCTGAAGCAATTCAATAAAAAGGATGTCTAAACTATGTAGCTGTTTGGCATGGGTTTGTTCATGGATCAGAACCTCCTTAGGAATGCGCTGATGGTAATAATCTTCTTTGTTAAAAAACAGGTACTTAAAGAAGGAGTGGGGAGCTAAGGCCTTATTGAGTAGAACATAAATAAAGGAAGAGGATCTAATGCGCTTATGCGATCTGATTTTTTTGATGAGTCTGCTTAAGTTGAACATAAAACGAAGTCCAAAGAAGGTTACCCCCAAAACATAAAGGCTCCAGAGCAGGGTACTTAAAGTGATGAGCGGTTCGGGTTCCGGCTCCGGTAGAGCCAGATCCATAACAGGTTCAACATAGAGGGTTTGAGGGGTCTCTACTATTGGAAGTGGATCGATGTAAGTGGTAATGCTCAGAAGGGGAATGGTGGCTGATGCCAAAAGAACACCCAGCAAATAGAATCTTTTAAATTGATGAGTACTTTGCTTTTCCAGAAGAAGCACATAAAGTAACCAGAATACCAGTAAACAAGCCGAGAGTTTTAAGATGTAAATTCCCATAATTACTTCTTTTTAAGTTCCTGATCGATCAATTGTTTCAAGTCTTCCAATTCCTTTTTACTCAAATTGGTATTGGCCGTAAAGAAGGAGGCAAATTGCGAAGCGCTATCATTAAAGAAGTTGCGAATGAGCCCATTGACGTGTTTGGAGAAGTAATCCTCTTTTTTAACCAAGGGGTAATACTCTCGGGATTTCCCAAAAGTGACATAGGCCACATAGCCCTTGCCTATCATGCGTTTTAACAAAGTGGCAATGGTGGTGGTGGCTGGCTTGGGTTCCGGGTAGGCGTCCAGCAGATCTTTCATAAAGGCACGCTCCAGTTTCCAGAGGTATTGCATTAATTGTTCTTCGGTTTTTGATAAGGCCATTTTCTACATTATTAGAGTACACTCTACAAATGTAGAATAAAAATTTGTTTAAGCAAATTTTTCTCTGTTAAAATGGAAAAGGCCTCTAATACAGAGGCCTTCTTATTGTCATTGTTTATACAGATCCGTAAAGTACTTGTAAAACCAGGGGATGGTCTCAATACCTTTCAGGTAATTCCATACCCCAAAATGTTCGTTAGGGGAGTGAATGGCATCGCTATCCAGACCAAAGCTCATTAAAATGGTTTTGCTGTTGAGTTCCTCTTCAAACAAGGCCACGATAGGGATAGATCCTCCACTACGCTGTGGAATGGGCGTTTTTCCAAAGGTCTGCTCGTAGGCTTTGGAAGCGGCCTGATAGCCAATGTTATCAATTGGTGTCACATAGCCTTGCCCGCCGTGATGGGGAGTAACCTTCACCTTAACTCCGGCAGGGGCGATCGACTCAAAATGGGATTTAAAGAGTTTGGTGATCTCATGCCAGTCCTGATGGGGTACCAGGCGCATGGAGATCTTCGCATAGGCCTTACTGGCAATGACCGTTTTGGCGCCCTCACCCGTATAACCTCCCCAGATCCCGTTCACGTCCAGGGTTGGTCGAATGGAATTGCGCTCATTGGTGCTGTATCCTTTCTCTCCATATACCGCATCGATGTCCAATGCTTTTTTGTAGTCTTCCAGTGAGAAGGGAGCTTTGGCCATTTCGGCGCGTTCTTCGGCACTTAGCTCTTCCACTTTGTCGTAAAAGCCCGGAATGGTAATGTGATTGTTCTCATCGTGCAGGGAAGCGATCATTTTCGTGAGGATGTTGATCGGATTAGCAACTGCTCCTCCATAGAGCCCTGAATGCAGGTCGCGATTTGGTCCGGTCACCTCCACTTCAACATAACTTAAGCCTCTGAGTCCGGTGGTAATGGAAGGGACGTCATTGGCGATCATCCCCGTATCGGAAATAAGGATCACATCATTCTTAAGTTTCTCTCTATTGGCCTTCACAAAAACCCCTAGATGTTCACTACCTACCTCTTCTTCACCTTCGATCATGAACTTGACATTACAAGGCAGTTCATTTTCTTTGGACATGAATTCCATGGCCTTGACGTGCATGTACATTTGACCTTTGTCATCACAGGCACCACGGGCAAAAATCGCCCCTTCGGGGTGCAGGTCGGTAGCTTTGATCACAGGCTCAAACGGCGGTGAATGCCAGAGGTCCAATGGGTCTGGTGGTTGCACATCGTAATGCCCGTAGACCAGTACCGTTGGCAGATCGGGATCAATCATTTTTTCTCCGTAAACAATGGGGTAGCCCTCAGTTTCGCAAACTTCCACGGTATCGCAACCTGCTTCTAGCAGTCGCTCTTTTACAGCCTCAGCTGTTCTCAGAACATCCTTGTTGTAAGCTGAATCTGCACTAATGGAAGGTATTTTCAAAAGCTCGACCAATTCCTTGATAAACCGGTCTTTATGAGTGTTGATATACGATGATATGTGCTGCATAAATCTGTGTTTTTGGCTATCAAAAATACGAATCTAAGCGCATAAAACTTAATTCATTTTCGATTTGAATATTCAAAGTATTATGTATATTTGCAACCCGATAATAATCGGGACTATGCGGATGTGGTGGAATTGGTAGACACGCTAGACTTAGGATCTAGTGCCGCGAGGCGTGGGGGTTCGAG
>CAWZYX010000153.1:0-6038 GCA_963966315.1 uncultured Winogradskyella sp.
CTTCTGCTTTTTTGGTCTTATCTTTTGAAGACTGAGCTTCCTTTTCGCTTCGCTCAGATTTACGTTCCGCCAGTCCGTCTGCGATAGCGGATGTAACAATTCCAAGGACTTTATCGATAGACTTGGAAGCATCGTCGTTTGACGGGATGATAAAATCTACCTGACGCGGGTCTGAATTGGTATCTACCATTGCGAAAATAGGAATGTTTAGTTTTTGTGCCTCTTTAATAGCAATGTGTTCTCTTTTGATATCCACAACAAAAATGGCACCAGGTAAACGAGTCATATCGCTAATAGAACCTAAGTTCTTTTCTAATTTAGCACGCTGACGGTCTATCTGTAGTTTTTCTCTTTTGGATAAAGACTCAAAAGTACCATCCTTTTTCATACGATCGATGGAAGACATTTTCTTTACTGCTTTTCTGATCGTTACGAAGTTAGTGAGCATACCACCAGGCCAACGCTCTGTAATATAGGGTTGATTGACAGCTTCTGCTTTTTCAGCAACAATTTCCTTAGCTTGTTTTTTAGTAGCTACAAAAAGAATCTTTTTACCTGAGGCGGCAATCTTTTTGAGGGCTTCCGCAGCTTCATTAATTTTAGCTGCCGTTTTGTAGAGGTTAATGATATGGATGCCGTTGCGCTCCATATAAATGTAGGGCGCCATGTTAGGATCCCATTTTCTTGTGAGGTGACCAAAGTGAACACCTGCTGCGAGAAGCTCTTTTACTTCTATTTTTTCCATTTTTGTAATAGTTTACGTTCTGTTGTATTAGCAATGATCAAGTGGATGCTTTCGCGTACCTCAACCATTTAGATGCTAAACTAAATCCTCACGATTTTAAACGTGATGGACAACAAACACTGGTTAATTAGATTCTGAATGTTTCAGAATGTTTTCAAAAAATAAAGAACATTCAGAACCTTGTTATCAAGGTTCTGAATATAATGCTGGATATTAACGTTTAGAGAACTGGAATTTCTTACGCGCTTTCTTCTGTCCGAATTTCTTGCGCTCTACCATTCTTGGATCTCTTGTTAATAGACCTTCTGGCTTTAATATTGCTCTGTTTTCAGCATCTAGCTCGCACATGGCGCGAGATAAAGCTAAACGCACGGCTTCTGCCTGGCCGGTGACACCACCTCCATATACGTTAACAGTAATATCAAAGTTGCCATCATTGTTAGTCATGACCAAAGGCTGATTTACCTTATACTGCAGTGGTGCAGTTGGAAAATATTCCGTCATGGCTTTTTTGTTCACCGTCATGTTCCCTTTTCCTTTGGCAACATACACACGGGCAACAGCCGTCTTTCTACGGCCGATTTTGTGAATTACTTCCATTAATTAAAATCGTTTAAATTAATTGTTTTAGGTTTTTGAGCTTCGTGTGCGTGCTCAGTCCCAGAAACAACAGTTAGGTTACGGAACAATACTGCTCCCAATTTGTTCTTAGGTAACATACCTTTCACGGACTTCTCTACTAGTTTTGTTGGCTCTTTTTCAAACAATTCTATAGCAGATAGGCTCCTTTGTCCACCTGGATAACCTGTGTGACGGATGTAACTCTTTTCCGTCCACTTTTTACCAGTTAAGTTGATTTTTTCAGCATTGATAACAATGACATTATCTCCGCAATCAACGTGTGGAGTAAAGTTAGGTTTGTGTTTGCCTCTAAGTAGTTTTGCTACTTTAGAAGCCAGGCGACCTAAGTTTTGTCCTTCAGCATCAACGACAACCCACTCCTTGTTCACGGTAGCTTTGTTCGCTGAAACTGTTTTGTAACTTAATGTGTCCACACTAAATAGTTTTGATTATTAAACATTTCCTCTTCCGAAAAAGAGTTTGCAAATTTATGATAAACTATTGGATAAGCCAACTGAATAATTATCTTTTTTGTGATTGATTTTCAGTTCAGTAAGACACTCCCGATAGGAAATAAAAAAAGGCCTCTGAACAGAGGCCTTAAATGAAAGGAGAATTGTTTTTTATTCTGCAGGACGAACTTCTGCGATTTCGTACATGTCCTTTCCATCTACCTGAATGGGTTGGTAATAGGTTTCTCCAAACTGCACATAGGTCTGATCTCCTATTTTAACTTCTTCTCCCCCGTCAGGAAGATTGGGTACTATAGTTCCGGCTGTGGCAGGGATTACTATGTAGCCATCCTCGTTCTCTTCATAGAAAGCACCAGCCACATAGTAATTACTTTTGTCGCTGCCCTCGATTTCAACCTTTTCAGCTTCTTTGGGTATGTCGGGAACCTGGGCTCCAACGGGGGCCTGCACTGCCACAAAGCCCTCGGGTGTTTTTAAGTAATAGGTCCCATTATTATAATGGTATTCTTCTTCCTCTTTTTTATCGTCATCTCCGCTATTAACTATGCTCACGATAATGGCGGTAGTTGCGATGGAAGCTGCAAAATAGCCCCAGGGGTGGTACCATGAGCCCCAGTAGTAGGGACGATAAGGGTGGTAATAATAAGGTCTGTGGCAATAATAGCGATAGCCGCCATAGCGATAGGGTGGCCGCACATAGGCACGACTGCTTCCTCTCACATAGGTGTTTCTGTTGTTGATGGTAACATTCCTGCTTCTATCAATATTGATGTTGTTGTTGCCCACCCTGTTGTTACTGCCACGGTTCACGTTTCGCGTAGTTTTACTGCGGTCTGTATTTCTGGTGGATGTACTTCTGTTTGTAGTTCTATTGGTCGATCGGTTGGTAGCAGAGGAACTTCTATTGGTACTCCTGTTTTTCACGGTTGAAGTCTTTCTGTTGGAAGTAGAGGGTCTGCTCGTATTTGTTGAGGAGGATGTGTTCCTACTATTAAATGATCGATTGCTGGTGGAAGGTCTTGTGGTGGCTCTACTCGTAGTTTTAGGCCTGCTAGTGGTTTTAGGGCGGCTCATGCTACCGGACCTTGACATGGAACGCCCTCCACCACCGTGACGCATGCGTTGTGCTTCCATCTGCTCTGGGGTGACGAGCATTATCGCTGCAAATAATAATCCTATTCCAAATTTTAAATAGTTGTCAATTTTCATCATATAATATTGTTAAGATTTGGCCATGATACTGATCAGACGCGCATTTTTTGGTGGAGTAAACTCAAAAACGGCGTTAGGGATAAAATGGTTAAAATCCCAATTAGAAAAGGTTCCTTCAAATTGCTGGTAGTGGTTTATCTTGTCTAAAAACAGATACTTTTTTGGTAAATACATGGCATTATTGCTGATCCATAGTTGAAAGGTCATGTCTTTATTTGAGGCCATCAAATGAAAGCACTCTTGTCCATCCACTGTTTTTTTGCCTAAATACTTAAGGTGGTCGAAGATATTGAGGATGTCATCCGTGAGCGTGGGGAAGAAGATATCTGCACCCGGGAATTTAATACCGAACCTGGTATTCATGGAATCAATCATATCCATAGTGTTTTCCGGAGCCTCCAGCGTGACATAATTATTCTCATCGAACGAATAGTAAGTGAGGAAGCTACCGTTATACCAAAAGGCCTTATTGCCATCATCTCCACGACTGTGAATTGTCATCTTGTCTGAACCGCTGAATTGAAGTTTGTGCTGACCGAGAAAACGCTCGTTTTCAAAGAGGTCGTTTTGTTTATCAGTGGCGGTTTCCAGGTCCACCGAGACGGCTGTGAGTTCTCCAATAACGGCAGTCATTTTATCCAAGAGCTTTACGGCTATTGAATCAATCTCTCTCGAATTTTGAGCGTAATTAGTAAGACTGAAAATAAGAACAACGATAAATACAGATCGCTTTTTCATTGGTTTAATTATTTATCACAGAAAGATATAAAAAAATGCTGTAGGCATTTAACCTTATTAGTTGTTATTTAGTGTTTCCTGAAGTGACTTCATTCCACGGTCCAAAAAGGGAATTTCTAAACCAAGAACCAGCTGAAGTCTTTGAGAGACAAGATCTGTAGACGTTGGCGCCTCAATAAAAGGCTCCTCACGGCCAATTTCTGAATTGATGCCTATTCCGTTGGTACCTCTAGAATAGGTGAGTCCTAAAATAAGATTGGCCCATTTTAAGGTCCAGTCCACTCCACCACTTAAATGATAATAATCCGTACCTGCCGAAAACTCATCGGCATTTTCGGTGCTAAGGTCAAAGAACCCATCTCCTTCGTCAAGTGAGTCAAAATCGGTGCTAATTCCAAAAAACACTTTAAAGTTTTCTTTGATGAAGAGCTCCCCACCAACACCGATATTAACAACAGCACTGCGTTTTTCATTGAACTTAATGTCTGACGGCAGATCAGTGCCCAGGTCTACCTCGGGGATCTCTAAACGTTCGTATTCTCCCAGTGCATTCATATAGTCCACGTTAAGGTGAATCCTACTCTTATTTAATTTGATACCAGCTCCTGCCGACACTCCAAACGGAAGTTTGCGTTTACTTGTCAGGTCTCTGAAGTTATAATCGTAATATCGATCATTTCCACCAATAGTCCCGGCAGAAACAAGATTAATACCGTACTTCCCGGAGCCAAACACTTGCAGGTAGGGGAGGGTGGCGTTCAGGCCAATTTCTACATTATCAATTGTATAACTGGCGCCCACCTTTAGATTGAGACCGTAGGACTGCTGCTCGAAGTTGTATTGCAGAAGATCGGTGGTGACCCGATCAGGTTCGTATTGGAAGGTCTTATTGGCAGACCTCACCCCTCGGTACTTATAATACACACCAAAGGCGGAAATACCCAAACTAAGATCCTCATTTATTTGTGTTGCCCAGCTTAGACCATACCAGTCTTCTTTTATATCATTAGATAAAGCATCCCTCAGGGCCAAAGACTCGGCCAGAGGGAATTGTTGTAGTATGGATTCGTTGAGCTCCTCATAGCTGGTGGAAAGGTTGTTGTTGATTCTTAACTTAGACAGGTAGACATATGCAAAGCGCTCATCAAACAAACTGAAGGTTCCGCCAACAAGTGATGGCACACCTGTAAAGGTGGTTCTGCTGATGGGGTTGCCATCTGCAATGAGCGGGTCGATCTTTAAAGAGTTTAACTGGTATGCTCTAGCATTAAAAGCGAATCCATTGATCTCGATATCACTGAGTTTTGCGGGGTTGTAATAAGTTAATGCGATGTCTGAGACGCTACCAGTTACATTTCCAGCGAGGAGCATTGATCGGTTTCCGTAGTTGTTATATTTATAATTCCCCTGCTGTCCGAGACTAGTAGACAATGTGCACAAAAGCACTAAAACAAGGAGGCATCGTATCATGGACTTCAGATGATCATTTCTTTAATCTTCGCGAAGTAATTCGGCTATGGTAGTGATGTTTTCAATCAGTTCTATCCGAGATGAAGCTAAAAAATACAACTCCAATTGATAGAACTGCATTGCTAGTTTTCCACCGTTTGTCTTGATGAACTTATTGCTATAGAGGGTGATGAGCTTATTGAATTCTATATTGAGCTTTTCCGCAATTTTAAGGTGATTTGCAGCTTGTTGATCGGTCATCTCGAAAAAGTCCTGGGCATAGTTTTTTACCAATTCAAAACGGTTCATTTCCAGGGCAATGCGCTTGCCCTCATACTCGTTGTAGAGCTTCCAAAAATCGTTGTTGACCTGATTACCTATAAATTCTTCGTAGATCTCTCGTTTTTCCATTTTATAGATCTCCTGGCTCATGGCATAATCGTCGAGAGTTATCTGTGCAACTATTGGGGATGCCAGGAATACTGAGAGGATGAAGAGAAAATGTTTCAGGTACATACTTCAATTGTTTAGTTAGAACCTGCTCAATTTACCCTAAAATCAATAAAGGTCAAAGCGCTTTTTCAATTAATTTTTTTCAAAAAAGTCCGGCTACAGTTGAATGGATTTTACTTAGTGGCTCGTTTGATTTTTTCGTTCTTGGCCCCCCCCAAACTTTTGTTGGGGAGTTTTTTAATAACTATCATATCCAGGTTCTTCCCGCCTTAGATATGTAAAACGACAAATAAATATCGCCCTTCCTCCTTTAAATATCCCCCGGAGGGAAGAATTAATGTTGATTT
>CAWZYX010000154.1:0-5999 GCA_963966315.1 uncultured Winogradskyella sp.
GATCCGTCAGGACAAGGTGCATATCATTTCCTGTACCGGTGCCAATCTGGAGGAAGACATTATGAACCTGGTAGCGCACTCGCATTATAAGCGGGTACCGAATTACAGAGACCTCACTCCCCAGCAGGAGTGGTCTTTACTGGAGCGAGGGCTTAACCGGGTAACTGATACCTGCATTCCTGAGGAGGAAGCTTTCAGACGGCTGCAAAAACACATTTTTAATGTTTGGAAAGAAGCTGAGAACAAGGGAGAACGATACTTCCCCCATGAGTTCATGTATCAAATGCTTCTGTCTGGAGTGCTGGAAGAGTATTACGAAATAGACCTTAAGGACTCCTGGATGTATGCTGCAGCAGAAAAGAACCTACCCATCGTGGTCCCGGGATGGGAAGACAGTACCATGGGTAATATTTTTGCCAGCTACGTGCTTAAAGGAGAACTCAAGGCAAACACCATGAGGTCTGGTATTGAATACATGACCTTTTTGGCAGACTGGTATACAGCTAACAGCAATGCAGGAATCGGCTTCTTTCAAATTGGCGGAGGTATAGCGGGTGATTTTCCGATTTGTGTGGTCCCCATGCTGTATCAGGACATGGAGCGCACAGACACACCCTTCTGGAGTTATTTTTGTCAGATCAGTGATTCCACCACCAGCTACGGGTCTTACTCCGGAGCTGTGCCAAACGAAAAGATCACCTGGGGAAAGCTGGGTATTGACACACCAAAATTCATCATTGAAAGCGATGCAACCATTGTAGCGCCGCTTGTTTTTGCATATCTGCTCGATATGTGATCCGTACAGAAACACCTAGAAACAATGAGAGGAAATAAAAAGGATGTCTTGGTTCGCAAAATTGTGGACTTTAAAAAACTAAACGACGAGATTCTAAGCCTTCTCGTTGAGAAGTATCCCGATGGTTATGATGAGCGAGACATCATCACTTTCCGCAACGCTCAGAATGAGGTGGTGGAAGCTGTTGAGGTAAGAAGTGATGACACCTTATTCCTGGTGAAGATCGGAACACGTCTTATCGAGGCCATGGACGATTACGAACCCGAAGAAGATGAAGAAGAGGAAGAGAATGATGACGATTTTGAAGACTTTGGAGAAGAGTTTATAGATGATTGATTGGTTAGTTGATGGAACGCGCGATCTTTAAGAAATACCAAAACGGCTATTATCATTTCCTGATCGATGATGTAGAGGAGATGATCTTTGAGGAAGCTTCGGCAAAAGTGCTGAATCAGTTCGATCTCAAAACAGACAGCACTCTGGTGGGGATGCGTTTTCTGATCAGTTATTCAGAGTATTACGAGGACGATGAGGAGTTGGTGGTGTACAGGCTCGAAACATTAAAACTACTATAAGCCATGAATGTACCGTTTCATTTAGCATTGCCTTGTTCCCATATCGAACAAACACGTGATTTTTACGTTTTTATTCTGGGAGCAAAGGCCGGCAGATCGGCCGAGAATTGGGTGGACATCAATTTGTTCGGACACCAGTTGACCTTCACCAAAGCCGGTGATTTTAAATTTGATTACAAGAGCTATAGATTTAACGATCAGATACTTCCGTCTTTTCATTTTGGGGTGATCGTTGATGTGGAGACCTGGGGTAAGACCTACTCCCGTCTGCTGTCTAAAGAATTGGAGATCACCACCGAAGTAACCTTTCTGGAGCATAAAACAGGTGAGCACCTCTCTTTTTTTATAACGGATCCCAACGGTTATCAGATTGAATTTAAAAGTTTTAAGCATCAGGACGAGATTTTTGAGGCGTAGTCATGTATCGAGTTATTGCCCATCAGATTGCCAATGGCCTTAGCATACAGGCCTGTAAAGATGTATTGTCTTTTGAACTTCAGTTTCAGGACAGCGATGAGCTTTTTTACAGGATTGATCAGAAGGCCTACATGTATGTTTTTGAGTTTGGGATGGTGAGTTTTTTCAATCTGGGTGAGAAGCGCATCGCGGAAATCATCCAAACACTCCAGACAGCAGCAAGCAATTACTTTTCAGAAAAACTCTCTGAAGAGTTTTTGGTTGAGGTACGCAAAAACACCATGGCTGTTGAGTTTGACCGGGTATTATTGCCCAAACTGGATCCGGAAATGATTCGGCTGGTCTTGCTCAACACTTCGCAGTCTGTTGCACTCAACCGCTATGCCGTGATGACTGAAGAATTGCTCACTGCCACCCATGCTCATACCAAGTACCTCGAAGCGCATGGGAAACTCAATATTTCCGGAACCAGATTAAAGCGCTTTATAGGTAAGGTAATGAACATTAAAAACAGTATTCTTGAAAACCTGTACATTTTTGATTCACCCGACATCACCTGGGAGCGTCAGGATCTGAACCGTTTGAATATCAATTTAAAACAATCATTTGATTTAAAGGACCGCTATCGACGCATTGCCTTGAGGACCGAGATCATTAAAGAGAATCTGGATCTGTTTAAAGACATCATGGAGCATAAGGAAAGCAGCAGACTGGAGTGGATCATCATTGTACTCATTCTTATTGAGGTGGTAGACATGTTTTTGTTAAAATTGTTGTAAAGGTGCTATTTTACAGGAACCAGTCCTTGCTAAGGATCTATTAGCGTTCTATGGCACGGAGAAAGGACAAGCTCTCCTGATTAAAGATGAAGGGCTTTTGAACGTTCACTACATGACCACAGTTCGGGATCACATGCAGTGAGGCCATCTGATGGCTGGCCACTACTTTTTGCACATTGGGTAAGAACAGATGGTCCTGATCGCCCATAATGTACATGGTGGGAATGCCAATATCGTTCAATCTGAAAAAGCGCAATAGCGGATTGATCTCTGAAGCCAGTTTAAACCAGCGCATAAACTCCTTTTGGTACAGCTTTTTAGCTTCGTTGATGAACAGCACACGCGATTCTTTATGGGCTTTTCTGGGCATGATGATAAAGGCAAAGAGTTTGTACAGATACATGTAAGGGATCACCGATTTACAGACCACACCAAAGCGCATTAGCACCTGCGATCTGAAATTGAGTTTTAATATGGCGCCACCCATAATCATGCTGTGTACCCGCCGGGGATGCATCTCGGCCAGGTTTCTGATGAGGATGGTCCCCAAAGAGATGCCTACAAAATGGGAGCGTTCGATCTTCAAATGATCCAGAACTTCAAGGATGTCCCTAGTAATGGCATCGAAGGTGTAGGTGTTTTTGAGGGCGTCGCTCAGTTTTGGTTTACTGCGTCCATGGCCCCGCAGATCCAATACCAGCACATTATAGTGTTCCTTGAACGAACGTATTTGTTTGAACCAGATGCTGGAACTACCACCGGCACCATGGACAAAGGTGACCCATTCGCTATCCTCAGATTGTTTGTACAGGTAATAGTTCAACATACAACAAAGATAAAGATATAAGTTTGAATGGTTTTCAGGGTTAACTAATCAATAACTCGTTGTAAAAAAGCCTAATGCTATGAACTACTGTCTTTCTGTTGTTCTTGTTTCTTTTTTGCTTTGCCTGCACCAATGGGAACATTGGCCCTTAAAAACAAAGCCCGGTTATGCGTTCCGGAACGGTCTTTATACACGTTAGTCAGTCCGTGGTATATGCGCAGTCCTACGCCCCATCCTTTGTTTTTAAAGCGGTAACCTATCCCAAAGGCAGCACCAACTTCCATGGCATTGATGGCATCTTTGTTATTCTGTTTGATGACGGATTCAAAGCCATCGGCGTCGGTACGGTATTCAATCCAGGCCTTGTGGCGCAAGCCAAACATAGGGCCTCCCTCCAGAAATATATTGTTGTCAAAGCTGTATTTCATAAGGGCCGGTACCAGAAAGTAACGAATACGCTGGCTGTAAGTGCCGGGCTCCTCAAAAATACGGGCCTGCAAAAACTCCAGATCATTTTGGGTGAGTTTGTTGACTCCCAGTTCGGCCTTCACCAGCACCCCTGTATAGATGCTCCATTGTTCTTTCACCCGGATGTCAAAATAAAAACCCAGATTGAAGGGGGCAATGTTATTAGCACTGTCTAAATCCGAGATGTTGGAAAAGTTCACTCCGCCATCCAGTCCAAACTCAAGGCCGTCTGAATTTAATTTGTCACCAAAGATCAATGACAGTAATACCTGAGAATGGGAACTGAAACTAATGCCGGCAAGAGCGATAAGACATAAGAGTTTTTTCATGGATACAAGTGGTTAGGTCTGTTGAACGTCTAAAATAGTCTATTTACGGCTTAAAACCATTGGTAAGAGCTGAAAACACAGAAGAAGAGGTATTCACCAACGATTAATCTGAAGGGAAAACCAAAAATTACACTTTATCGATAAAAAACTACATTTAATCGATGTTTTACCAAAATAACTAAAGTTTTCATATATATTTATCATTCCTTGTAAGCCCTAATCACTGTACAAGGTAATTAAAAGATCCATTGAGCTGCTAAGATTTTCTTGGTGAGCTTTTTTTTTTGGTACACGATCAGGTCCCTCCCTATCCAATTATTAATCCATTCTTCCCTCATTAGTAGTGCCTTGTTGGCCTATTCGGATAATAATATTGGTGCAACCCCAAAAATAAGAACTTATGAAAGCCCTAAAAATTACTTTGTTACTGGTCGCCGTTGCTATGCTAACTGTTTCTGGAGTACAGACGCAGAAAGATACCTCGGATGAACCAACCTACAAGGAGTACAGTCCAAAAGACCTTCTTGCGATTGACAAGAAAAAGTTAAAAGTAGGCTCCAACGGATAAGTAAACCTTCGTCTTAGATATAATAAGTCCTTGCATTCATTTGCCTGGACTTTCTTTGCTTACGTAGACCTCGTTTTAAAAATTAGTCTATTTTTGAGTTGAGACTAATTTTCCAATTTTGATAAGACAAGGTTATTTTCTTTTTTTCTTATTTAACCTTTTGTTTTGTTGTCAAATTAATGCACAAGACCTACTCAGTGCCAACAAAACGATTGACAGCCTTATCGATATTTGTCGCAATAGTAAACGAAGCGCAGCAGAACGCTTATTTCTTGCTCGAAAAGCTCAGGGCATTGCCAGTTTAATCGATGTCGACTCCATAACACTAAAAGTAGGAAGAACCCTTGCCCTGATGCATTTAGATAATGATGATCTGGACAGTTATGTACGGGTGAATTCTCAAAACCTTGAACTAGCGACTCGTATTAGTGATTCCTTTTCTATTTCTGCAGCTTCGGCCAATTTAGGATCCTATTATCGTTTGGTACAGCAGAACGATACGGCCTTTTATTTCTTAAATAATGCACTTAAATATTACGGGACCAACGAGTACTCTCTCAGCAAGGCCACTACCTTTTACATCATTGCCGATATACAGCACGTAGCGAAGATCTATGATGGAGCAGAGGTCGACGCTATTAAATCCCTGGAGATAATAAATGAAATTGAACAGACTGAAAACGCTTTAGATCTTGCTTCAAGTGTTTATAATTTACTAGCAATTATTTCTAAAGATATAGGTGAATTTGAGCAAGCAATTGAATATTATAATAAATCCATTGACATTGCCAAACGCATGGAAAACGGATATATCAATATTGTCTATGCGAGAAACAATATAGCCAATACATATCGCTCCTTAGGAAATTTTGATAGGTCCCTGTATATTTTGAACAACCTTAAGTCTGAAAAAGGGAACTATATCGCTTTGGACTCCTCCTTTTATGGAACGATACTCAATAATATTGCCCTGACCAAGGTGGCCTCTGGAAATTTTGACTATGATGAAATAGTAGCCACTTATAAAGAGGCTGAGAACATTTCTCTGGAATACGAGTACCCCAACGGTGCACTGAATGCTTTGCTGGACCTTTCTGATCTCTATCTGCAATTTGAACAGTACGATTCGGTTATGAAATACGCTTCAGAATCTTTAAAAATGGCGACGGAGTTTTCTTCAAATGAGGCCAAGCAGCGAGCTCTGATGCTACTTTCAGAAGTCACTCCGGGAGAGCAGGGCA
>CAWZYX010000155.1:0-5963 GCA_963966315.1 uncultured Winogradskyella sp.
AATTGGTAGACACGCTAGACTTAGGATCTAGTGCCGCGAGGCGTGGGGGTTCGAGTCCCTTCATCCGCACTTCAAAACCCAACTCAAACTGAGTTGGGTTTTTTGTTTGCTTCAGGCACTCGAACCGCCAGCGCACCATCTGGCCCCTCACTTCAAAAGGTCTACCAGACCTTTCGACTATTGAGAAGCCGTTCGGTCCCCCTTCATCCGCACAAAAAATCTTCAACTTTCGTTGATTACCTCGTTTTTCATTGTTTTTCGAACCCTTGGTAATTCACCCAGTCAAAATCGGCATGATCTTTTGTCTTTGCACCATTACTTGTTGCATAAACACCAAGGTAGGCACCGGTGTATTTTTTACTTAGGATATGGTTGGAATTCGTTGTCTCGAGCAGTTTGAATTCAGAGCCATCAATGGAATAGTAAAATGAATAAGTACTGTATTGGGATTGCACGCTCAGAGTGATCTCTCCTTTATAGTCAGGTAAATCCTGTTGTGCTAATATTTGCGGTTCCTTATCCGGTTCGGCAAGTATTAACCGAATGACATGCCTGTTATTCTGTTTTATGACTGTAAGCGTGAAATAGTTGTTGTCTTTCTGAAAAAGACTTATGCCGGCTTCAGAATTAGGAGACCTTGGTTTAAAACTCATTCGTACAGAATAACTAAAATCACTTTCCGTTTGTCTGAACCCCATTAAATTTGCTCTTCCTCGTTCCCTGATGACCTCTGGTTTCAGAAACAATCTTAAATGTCCTTCGGACTCTTTGAGAGAGTAGACATCGTTAAAAGGTACGCGTCTGAAATTCCATTGCAGGTTTAAATCAGGTCCGTCAAAATTATCTGTAAAAGACAGTTCTCTTTTTTGGGAAGTACCTTTAAACGGTACTGGACTTGTGCGCTCCACTCTACCTGTAAGAGGCGCCACCACAGGCCATTCGTATTTTACTTCTTTCCACCAAAAAGGTTCCCTTTCCCATTGCACAGGAACCAAATGAGTTTCACGCCCCATGTTAGAACCTCTGTCTTCATCACCTCTTATACCTAAGGCTACCATGTACCAGCGTCCATCTTTGAGATCAATTAAATCTGCATGACCCGTACTGTGTACCCAGTGATCGTATGAAAGGTGTCTGGTGGTTAGGATTGGGTTTCTCTCATTGGATATAAATGGTCCGGTTATAGCATCACTTACAGCTATCATGACAGCATGATTAAAGCTTGTGCCACCTTCTGCGACCATCAGGTAATACCGACCATCTTTTTTATACATATGGGGACCTTCTACCCAGACGCCACCACATGCGCCACGCCATAAGTAATATCGTTCTCCTGTGAGCTTCCAATGATCAATATCGATCTCCTGTAACCAAATTTCACCCTCACCTTCATAATTGGGGTTATCTGGAGTGTGTGTACCTACGTACCAGACCTTACCATCATCGTCAAAGAAAATGTCCGGGTCAATACCGGGTGCCCCTTTTAAAACGTGGGGGTCTGACCACGGCCCTTCCGGGTTCTTAGCGGTAATAATAAAGTTGACAAAGTCAGTGGTTTTAGAATCTTCATTCAAATATACATTGGTAGTAATGATGAAAAATGTCCCATTCTTATATCTTATTGTGGGGGCATGGATGCCACCATCCGACTGCACATCAACTAGATTCACTTCATCAGAACATTGTTCTGCTCGGTGGAGTCCGTAACCAATCAATTCCCAGTTGACAAGGTCTTTGCTCTTATGAATGGGTAAGCCCGGAAAATATTCGAAAGAGGAATTGACAATGTAAAAGCTGTCATCAACTCTGCATATGGATGGGTCAGGATAACCACCGGGAATGATGGGATTTGTAAAACTATTGGGTCCGGATGCTGCTTGCTTAGTTGCTTCCTGAGCAGATACTGTTAATGAAACGAGTAATACGAGCAGTGTGATCAAATGTTTTCTCATGTCTATGGTGCTGGATTCTATGAATGTACCAAAAGGGTCTTGTCAAATAATGAGTTGCCAGATTCAAGTTGATCGTTTCTCAATGGCTTGTAGAACTTCTCATTCAATTATCCAACAAAACGGCAATCGGCTCATTCATTTTTTAAAAAAGTGTTTACTTCCTAAATGTATAATCACATTTCTCATCAATAACAATTGTTTTATGTATGTTGTGATAACCGATCATTTCTTCTTTTACTTTTAGAGTACCATCATAGTCAAATAACAGTCTTTCCTTAAAAATTCCGTTGGGAACATTTTTTTTACTTTTCCATTCTTGATAAGCTGTCGGAAAATAAAAGATAGGCAAATGAAATGGAGTATTCTTATCAATTATATAAATTTCAGTGCCGAGTTTTTTTCTCTTTTCTTTCTTTGGTTTGATCGAAGCCAGTTTATATATGGCATAGTTTACCCCATTGATCAATGTGTCTTTTAAATTGATAAAGTCGTAATCCTTTGTTAGGCGATTATTGAGGTTCCGATATTCTCTAATGTAATTACATTTAACTTTGATAATTTCCGCTTTATTCAGATCGGATTTTAAGAAATTGACATTAAAAGACAATCCGTTCTCGTCTTTAAAGTCCATTTTGTAGTGCAAACTATCCCGATTTTCTATAACAGCTAAATAGTTATTTTTCTTTGAGTTCGTAAAGTAGTATCTGGTAATCGTTTTGTCAATGGATGACCCCTGGTAATGACTATAGTTGTATTCGATTAAGTGGTCAAATTCATATTGTTTCTGAGAGAAACAAAAAAGAGCTGATAGCGTCAGCAGTAAGCTTGTAAAATATCTCATGGACTCGTTTTGTGGTGTGCAGGGGTAGGCTTCCCTTTATTAGGACACTTTTAAATTAGACAAATGGTTTTATTTAATTGTTCCATTAAATGTTTTAGATTCACTATAAACTGTGATTCCAAAAAGATTCCACTTTAAAATTCCGGTGGCTATAAAACCAGCCTTTCCATCCGGATTTAAACTGTTTGTATCAATCGAAATAAATTGCCATTTGTAACCACTTACGAGCCCAGTTAAAAAGCTGTTACTTTCAATGGGGATGTATTGATCTTGTTCAATCGAATATTTCACAAGCATATTGATCTTAAGAGTTAAATGATCTTCCAACACCACTTGTTTGACTTTCGAGTTATTTTTTCTGTTGTAATCTTGGGTTAGTACTATACGGTTTGAGTTTTTGTCAGAATCCGACGCAGAAATTATTTGAACAATTCCGAGAATCATTATGAATATTGATATGACTTTAAACTGTGGTTTAAATATCTTATTTCCTTTTGCTATAAACCCAACAATCAGATAGAAAAAGTAAAACACAATTATTGCGTTAATGATTGACCAAATTAAATGTATCATAGTTTTCGTTTTTCAGCTTGTTTAAAATGTCTCGGCTATGCGCAGTGTCCCGAAGGGCATTGCGTATGGGTGCTGTTGCGCTTAGTACTTATTCTCTAACAGTTTCAATAAACCATCTAATATCTCATCATTTTCATCCAATAGATGGTCTTTGATGTATATGTCTGGAATAACACCTTCAGCCTTTTTACTTCCATTTACTCGCACAATATAACCCTTAGAAATTTTCACCTCAATTTTTGTTTTAGGTAAGTTATATGCATATTGTGAAGCATACAAACTTGGAAAATCACCTGTTTCCTCTCCCACAATAGTTGCAAAATTATAATCTTGGATTTGTGATGCTGTTACTGTTGATTGAGAATGGCTTTGCCTATTAACTAGAACGTAAACATTACCGTTAAATCTTTTTTCTTTGGGTTGAGGCTGCTGCGGTTCATACTCATATGGATAAATACTCCCATCTTTGTTGTCAATAACCTTTTTCCAATATGGTTCGGAAATATCATAGTTCTTTTTAACGTGTGCTTTCAAGATTGCACTTGTTTTTATGGTTAACTCCGAAGTCCAAAGAAAAGGTTCGTTAGCAATGTATGATACCAAATAATTGCCAAAAGGCTCATCTCCTCCACGGTTATTTCTAAGGTCTATGATGAGATTTGGAAGACTCTTCGTTTTGATTTCTACAAAGGATGAATCGATAAATCGCCAGGTATCAAATAGGCAGTCTGATTTATGAACTGTAATTCTCTTTTGCCAAATGGAATATCATTTCTTTTATATTCATAATCTTCAAGAATATCTATTGGTTTTAAACGATATTTAGTTATTGTACCATTTTTCTTTGTTTCAATTATAAAGTCTTGTTGCTCCCCAAAAACCTGCCAGTAAAGTCTTGGGAAAGTTATTAATTCTAGTTTTGCATTTTTAAAATATTGCCTTTCGGCCGAAATTAATGGATACATCTTCTCTAGTATCTCTTTAATAGATTGATTATTAATACTTAAAACTTCAGTACCGATTTCTAAAGAATCGTTATTTGACCAGTTCTTTCGTATAAGCGCTTTTCCTTCTTCAATTGCTATTTCTAAAGGGAAATTGTGCCACCTGAATAGGCAAATTCAGCATAGGATGAACCAGGGAACCAAATTTCAGTATGTCCGTTATTAGCCTTTGATATGACAGACTGAAAAAGGGATGTGGTTTCAAGTAGCGAAAGGCTGTCTTTTGTGATGGAAGATTTTACCTTTTCAAAATTCTCATCAAAGGACTTTTTTGTAACGTAAGCATATAAATTATAATGTGCTTCTTCCAGAGATTTTCGCAAGTATTCTATATCTTCAGTAACTTCTTTTTTCGAAAAGTTTTTCTGCCCAAATACAGGAATTGAAAAGAGGGCGAGTATAATCATTAAGTGTATTGCTTTCATTATTTAGTCAATTGATTTTATTTAGGTATTAAGCACAACGGTCTTGTAAAGAAGCCGTCCCGATAGCTATCGGGAAAATGGCTTATATACAATGTCGTACTTTCGATATATTTCTTAATTCTCTTTTTTATTTTAACTTTTTAGATTCTTCTCTTATGCCTTTTATAAGATTAGAATTCCATTCCTGCAATTGATGTATAGCTTCGTTAAATGCAATGACATAGTTTCCATTTATTCTATTTTGGATTTCAAAATTAGTTATGACCGTTACCATGTCGACTTTTTCTTTCGTTTCATAAACGCCAGCATATAAATGAGGAACTGTTGAGAAAAGTAATTTCCAAAGTTCCTCTTGCTGTCGGTTATATATTCTTTCATGCTGATTAATATGGACCTCATAATTATTATAAGTCTCCAATACACTCCTTCTTAAATCTGAATTTTTTATCAGTCCTATATTACCAGTGCTTTTCATCTCATCTAATGTTGTAGTAATGGGATTAAAACTATAAGACATTTGCCATTGGTAATTGAAATAAATGTTTAAGGAATCTTCGCTGTAATTATTCTCATTATTAAAAATATCAATTAACTTTTCTTTGTAATCTTTCTGTAAATCTGATTGAGTTACGAAATTTGAAATGCTTAAAGAATCTGTTTGTAAGTCTAAAATAAGTTCTGATAAATAGCGTTTTTCTAACCTTTGATCCTTATTTAACTCATTCCAGTTACTCACTTGCAAGGCTAGTAAAATACCAATCATTACTAATGCAATTTCTCCAATAGCGTATTTAAAATACCTGCCTGCCAGCAAGGCAGGCTTTCCAGTTTTATTTTCCATTAGCAAGTTTTGACGAATCCGTCTGAAGAATTTAATCATTGTTCCTTTGGGTGTTTAGAGTCTGTCCGCAAGCGGTTATCTCGCCTAAATGTCCACTGGACATTTAATTTACTACGTAAATCTTGGCTCGATAATATCATTGGTTAACGGTTGGTCATAATGTGCTCTAACGGTCTTGTATAACGGTCAGTTACGGGTTAATATGCGTTAGTTTTCGGTCCTGCCTGCCCCGAGACCTCCGTAGTCGTCCCAATAGCTATCGGGACGCCGTCATTGCGGTTATACATCTTAAGTTAGCAATCAGTTATATTTAATGTTAATAATCAT
>CAWZYX010000156.1:0-5633 GCA_963966315.1 uncultured Winogradskyella sp.
GTATTAACATATATTATAGATTCTGATTCAAACTTTTTTTTATCTTTAAGGCCCTTATTAGTTAATCCATTAAAGAAAAAGAAAGTTAATGAAGAAAGTTCAATGTTCAATTTTTGGACATAGTTTTGAAGTCTCCAAAGAAATTACCTACCACGTTAAAGAATACAAGTGCAAAAATTGTCATCTTGAGATGACTATTAACGAGAAGGGAGAGTTAGTACCTCTAACACAAAAGTACAAACAAATAAACTCCGTGCTAAATAACGTTCATAACAAACGTCTTGAAAGAAGTCAACGATGGCTTATGATCGAGGATCAGTAGCATTCCATCCTTTAGCGATAATAGGAACCTGTGTTTCCGCTCGCGTAATCAAATTCATTCCCTGCTTTTTATCGGTGACGTAGCCTATAACCGTTAAATCGGGATTGCCTTTTATTTTATCAAAGTCCTTCTGATCGATTGTCATCAGAAGCTCGTAATCTTCCCCCCCGTTTAAGGCAACTGTTGTGCTGTCTATTTTAAATTCTTCACAGGTTGAGATCACCTGAGGGTCGAGAGGTATTTTATTTTCATAAAGAACCATTCCCACATCACTTTTTTCACATATATGGATGATTTCTGAAGATAGTCCGTCGCTTATATCAATCATACTGCTTGGCTTAAGATCGAGTTTTTCAAGAAGCTCTACAACATCCTTTCGTGCTTCGGGCTTTAGCTGACGCTCCACTATGTAGGTATACATACTTAGGTCTGGCTGATTGTTCGGATTCACCTTAAACACCTCCTTTTCACGTTCCAAAACCTGAAGCCCCATATAGGCGCCTCCTAAATCACCAGAGACTACAAGTAAATCATTTACCTTTGCTCCGGATCGTTTGACTATTCGCTCTTCTGCAGCTATACCCAAAGCCGTGATGGAAATTAACATCCCCGAGCTTGATGAAGTGGTATCTCCTCCAATGAGATCAACTTTATAAAGCTCCGTTGCCATCTTAATTCCGGCATATAATTCCTCAAGAGCCTCCAGTGGGAATCGGTTGGATACAGCGATTGAAACAGTGATCTGCGTGGCTTTGGCATTCATGGCATATATGTCCGAAAGATTTACCACTACCGCCTTGTAACCCAAATGCTTTAAGGGCATATAGGAGAGATCAAAGTGTATTCCTTCCACCAAAAGATCTGTGGTCACCACCGAATGCTGATGACCAAAATCCAGAACAGCCGCGTCGTCACCAACAGCTGTGCGCGTGCTGGGGTTCTTAATATCAAAATTCTTAGTAAGCCTTTTTATCAGTTCAAACTCACCTATCACGCTTAAAGGGGTTCGCTGGGGGTTCTTATCTTCAAACATGCTACAAATTTAGTGTGCTTTCCCGTATTAACAGCTCTTGATGAAGAGTTTATTTCGTATTCAAGTCAAGTTGAACATATTATTTTAAGTAACTTTCCGTTTTATTTAATACGATGAACTTTAAAGCTAATATTTCGTTTTTTTTCGCAGTCCTTTTAGTGCTTTCAGTGGCCTGTACCAGTGGTGACGAACCAGCAGCTACTCTCCCTGATAGAGATGCCGATGGTGTTGTTGACAATGAGGATAATTGTCCGGATGCAGACAACCCAAATCAGGCTGATAGTGATGGAGATGGCATTGGAGATGTTTGCGATGACGATGGAGACAATGATGGTATTAACGATAATGAGGACAACTGCCCTGCTACACCAAACCCTGAACAAACCGACTCCGATAACGACGGTATAGGTGATGTTTGCGATGACAACGACGATACTTTTGAAGGCCTTTTCAAGTGCCAGAACGGAATGGCAGGTCCTTACCCTTGTGAGGGTATTGATCTTCTAGCACATCTGGATACCACAACCCTTGGTGGGAATAGCACGGTAGAAGGAAGTGATATCTGGGGTTGGACAGATAGCACCACCGGTAAAGAATACGCCTTGGTGGCACTCACCAATAGTACGGCCTTTGTGGATGTGAGTGACCCTACTAATCCCGTTTACATCGGACGATTAAATACGAACGCCGGAGTAAATTTCTGGAGGGATGTAAAAGTGTATAATGATTTTGCCTTTATCGTTGCAGATGGTGTTGGCACACATGGCATGCAGGTTTTTGATTTATCCAGATTAAGATCCTCATTCATTGAACCTCAGATATTTACGGCTGACGCTGTTTACAACGGAGTGGGCAGTTGTCACAATATTGTCATTAATGAAGCCGTGGGTGTAGCCTACCTGGTTGGCTGTGACACTGCCAGCGGAGGTCCTGTTTTTGTCGATATTTCTTCCCCTCTGAGCCCACAGTATCTTGGCGACTACCCGGACCAGGGTTACTCGCATGACGCTCAGGTTGTGACTTATAACGGTCCTGATGCCGATTACCAGGGGCGTGAAATCTACATAGGTAGCAACGGACCAAGCGAACGTCTGGTTATTCTGGATGTTACCAATAAATCCGAGGTCACTTTTATTAGTGAGTTTACCTATCCGCAGCATTCCTATGCGCATCAGGGTTGGTTTACAGATGATCAGCGATTTTTTATTTTGGGAGATGAAGTGGACGAATTAGACTTTGGATTTAATACCAAAACCGTAATATTTGACCTATCAGACCTTGACAACCCAGTCTTGTCCTCTACCTACACCGGTCCTACGCCTGCTATTGACCATAACGGTTATGTGTTGAATGACGAATACTATCTGGCTAATTACAGAGCAGGTTTAAGGATTCTGGATATTACTAATATCAGTGCTTCCGATAATTCAATGACAGAGACTCATTTTTTTGACACGTTCCCAACGAATGATAATGCGGCCTTTAATGGTGTTTGGAGCGTCTATCCTTATTTTGAAAGTGGTACACTCATACTCAGTGATATTGAGGGAGGCTTGTTTGTTGTTAAAAAGAGTGAATAGGGGCCAATTATGAAGCTAAGGAGGAATTGCTCGTTACTATTCTTATGCAGTCTTTATCTGGTTGCCTGCAATCGTTCTGATGATGACGGGAGTAGCCCAGACATAGGCATAGAGACCATACGGTCTTTGGGAGGCAGCAACAATGAACGGGCGGAAAGCCTTATTTCTACTAATGATGGCGGATACGCTATTTTGGGTTACACCCAGAGCAATGATGGGGATATTACAGGTAAAAATGATACCAGCTTCGATTATTGGATTTTAAAATACAACGCTCAGGGTCTGCTTGAGTGGCAAAAAACTTTGGGAGGGAGTGCCAATGACAGAGGTCGAGAACTGATTCAAACTTCTGATGGAGGCTATGCCCTTATTGGCTCCAGTTTTAGTGTTGATGGCGATTTGAGCGAAAACGCCGGACAAGCCGACTTATGGTTGGTAAAACTCAATGGCTCCGGACAGATCATGTGGCAACATTCTTATGGATTTGCGGGCAACGACGAAGGAACGGCTTTGATTCAAACCATTGACCAGGGATACCTTATTACTGGTGTATTGGACGTCACTGGCTCCGAAGGAGAAGGGAATACCTCAAGGACACAACAGCGCCATGCCGGAGGCGACTACTGGGCCCTAAAATTAGATGTCTCCGGTCTTCTGGAATGGAGTAGATATTATGGGGGTAATTTTACAGATACTCCGGAAGGAGTGGTTCAGACAAGTGACGGTGGTTTCGTAATCGCTGGCGGATCGGATAGTGAAGACACAGATATCACAGCAAATATCGGTACTTATGACTTCTGGGTAGTTAGAATTGCGCCGAATGGAGACCTGGTATGGGAACGTTCCTATGGAGGGACAGAAATTGATGAAGCAAAGGCAATAATTCCCTCTGAAGATGGTAATTTTGTAATTGCAGGGACCACCCGAAGTAGTAATGTGATGGTTGGCAACAATAACGGAGCTGCCGACGTATGGCTCATTAAGATCGATCAGAACGGCGAACTCATATGGGAAGAAAGCTATGGAGGCTCAAGTTTTGATTCGGCACAAGACCTGTATAGGCTTGAGGATGGTTATCTCATTACTGGCAGTTCAAGAAGCGCCGATGGCGACCTTTCGCAAAACAAAGGACAAAACGATATTTGGCTATTCAAGGTCGATTTTAACGGTGCCCTGCAATGGAGCAAAAGCATCGGTGGAAGTTCTATTGACGTAGGTTATAGCATTGCTTCCCTTAACGATGGCGCCATCATCTGCGTTGGAGAAACAAGCAGTGATGATGGAGATGTAGAAGAAAATAAAGGATTTACAGATCTCATAAAAATTGTACTGAAATGAAAGTATTAACAAAACAGGTGCTTATTGCACTATCTATTTTTTATTTACTGCTGCTGTCGGGTTGTGACGAAGATGAACTCAACATCCCCACCGTTACCATCAAGCTTAATTTTACCCATAACTGGGATGGGGAAGAAGTGAGTATATCCGATTTCAACGACTTTAAATTCACGACAGAAGCAGGGGATGTCTTAAGTATTGAGCGCCTTAGATATGTTGTTTCAGATATTGAAGTAATCAATAGCGCTCGCGAAGTCTCTGAATATGACCTGTACCAGTTAATTGACTTATCCGAAAATACGTCCTTCACGCTGCAACTCCCCGGAGAGTTTCGAGCCGGCATTTACAATGATATAGCCTTTACTTTTGGATTGGATAATCAGGATAATACCAAAAACTATCCAGACCTAAATTCTGCCAACTTTAATGTCCCGGCAATGCTCGGTGGCGGATATCACTACATGCAACTAGACGGGAAATTCATTAATTCCAACAATGAAGAACAAGGTTACAATTATCACGCCATTCGGGCAGTAGACATTTCGGGTGACGAGCCTGTATTTCCGTTAGATACCTTCTTTACAGTAAATCTTGGGACTGTGAATATCGTGGATGATGTGGAGATCGAAGTAAAAATGAACATTGCAGAGTGGTTCAAAAACCCAAACACGTGGGAGCTAAATGAACTTAATCAGGTACTGATGCCCAACCCTGGTGCTCAAATACAAATGTCTCAAAATGGTAAATCGGTCTTCACTAAAGGCAGTATTTCTCAATAAAATATGATGAAGATCTGTTGTGTCATAGTTGGTCTTTTTTTGTTTTATTCCTGTTCGGATGAAGACAACAGCTATGCTCCGGTTCCCGCCAACCTGCAGATCCCTGAAGTATTCGAAAACAGTATTCTACCACCTGTCATTCCCATCGATAATCCACTAACCGAAGAGGGCATTGATCTTGGGAAACAACTTTTTTTTGACCCTATTCTTTCCGGCGATGGGAGTCAGTCCTGTGCCTCCTGCCACAATCCTCAACTGGCTTTTTCAGATAATGGACCCACCAGTTCGGGTATCAGTGGAATTTTTGGCTCCAGAAACACCATGCCGCTCTTTAACCTTGCCTGGAATTACAGCGAACGCTTTGCATGGGATGGAAAAGAACTCAGTCTGGAACGCCAGGTTCTGGAACCTGTTGAAAATCCTGAAGAAATGAATAGTGATTGGGACCAGGTAGTCGCCCGCCTTAACAGTCACGAGCAATATCCGTCACTTTTTGCACGCGCATTCCCCACCAAACCCATTTCTAAAGAATTGGTCGCCAAAGCAATTGCTCAATTTGAACGCACTCTGATCTCTGCCAA
>CAWZYX010000157.1:0-5600 GCA_963966315.1 uncultured Winogradskyella sp.
TTAGCGAACAGCTCTCCTAGCTCCAGAAAATCTGCAACGCGTCCGGCCTTGGCCAGTTCCTCGTTGTATTCGTTCTGGTCACCAGGGACAATCACTTCCTTGTGGAATTCTTCTCTCAGTTCTGCAATTTCTTTGATAGCCTCTTTAAGACCCTGCTCTGTTCTGGCCATTCCACATTTTTCCCACATGATCTTACCCAGTTTCTTATGGAAATAATCGACGGATTTCGATCCTTTGTTATTAATGAGCTTATCAATTCTGGCCTTAACGCTATTTTCTGCCTCCTCAAACTCGGGTGTCTCTGTTGAGATTGGCCCGGTTCTGATGTCGTGAGCCAGATAATCTCCAATGGTATATGGGAGTACAAAATAACCATCGGCCAGCCCCTGCATCAATGCCGAAGCCCCTAGCCTGTTGGCTCCGTGATCAGAAAAATTAGCCTCACCGATTGCATACAATCCCGGCACTGTGGTCATTAGATTGTAGTCTACCCATAATCCACCCATTGTGTAATGGACAGCCGGATAAATCATCATAGGTGTTTCATAAGGGTTCTGATCCACGATCTTTTCATACATCTGGAACAAGTTTCCATATTTGTTCTCCACCACTTTTTTTCCAAGCATCTGGACCAATTCACGATCGTTCTCGTCCATCCCTTTAACATGCGCCTGCTCCTTACCATATCGTTCAATGGCCGAGGCAAAGTCAAGGTATACAGCCTCACCTGTTTGGTTCACTCCGTAACCGGCGTCACAGCGTTCCTTTGCTGCTCTTGATGCCACATCACGAGGTACCAGGTTTCCGAATGCCGGGTATCGGCGCTCCAAATAATAATCTCTATCTTCTTCGGCCAGATCGGTAGGTTTCAAGCTGCCGTTTCTAATGGCCTCTACATCTTTCTTATGTTTTGGCACCCAGATGCGTCCGTCGTTTCTAAGCGACTCAGACATCAGAGTCAGTTTAGACTGATGGTCTCCTGATACCGGAATACAGGTTGGGTGAATCTGTGTAAAGCAGGGATTGGCAAAAAAAGCTCCTCTTTTGTGTGCTTTCCAGGCTGCAGTAACATTTGAACCCATTGCATAGGTAGACAGGTAAAAGACATTTCCATATCCTCCGGAAGCTATTACCACGGCATGAGCCGAATGACGCTCGATCTCTCCTGTCACCAGATTTCTGGCAATAATTCCTCTGGCCTTTCCATCAACGATCACGACGTCCAGCATTTCGTGACGGGAATACATTTTTATTTTACCACGACCAATCTGACGATTCATAGCGGCATAAGCCCCGAGAAGAAGTTGTTGTCCAGTCTGCCCTTTGGCATAAAATGTTCTGGACACCAGAACGCCTCCAAACGAGCGATTGTCCAGCAACCCTCCATATTCTCTTGCGAATGGTACACCTTGTGCGACACATTGGTCAATTATATTGGTTGATACCTCTGCTAGTCGGTATACGTTGGCCTCACGAGAGCGGTAATCGCCACCCTTTACCGTGTCGTAAAACAATCGGTAGGTAGAATCACCATCTCCCTGATAATTTTTAGCCGCGTTGATACCTCCCTGTGCTGCTATAGAATGTGCTCTTCTTGGAGAGTCCTGAAAACAAAAGGACTTTACATTGTAACCTAGCTCAGCCAGAGTGGCCGCTGCCGATCCTCCTGCCAGACCAGTTCCCACAACAATCACATCTATCAAACGCTTATTGGCAGGATTTACCAGGTTAATTTCATTTTTATGTTTGGTCCACTTATCGGCCAACGGGCCTTCGGGTATTTTAGAATCTAGTACAGACATAATTCGCTATTTTTTAATGCGTCAAATGATGAAATAAAGCAATGAAAATAAAAAGCGCCGGAACTCCAATCGAATACACTTTACCGAATCCTTTGAGAGATTTGACGTATTTGTTGTTGGCTCCAACCGACTGAAATGCGGAGTTAAAACCATGCAGTAAATGAAGGGCTAGCAGCACGAAGGCCACTATGTAAATTCCTACTCTCACAGGGCTAACAAACTTCTCTCTCAATTCCTCGTAGTATCGGAACCCCGAGTTAGCATCATCAGGATTAATTAATCCACTCATATCTCCCTCAATATATTTCACGGTCATTTCATGAACCCAGAAATCGTAGAAATGAATACCGAGGAAGGCGAGGATCACCAAACCACTTAACAGCATATTTCTGGACATCCATGTTGAGTTGTCTTTAGCAGAATTCTTGGCATAAGACACCCCGCGTGCAGAGCGGTTTTTGGCCTCAAGAATGAACCCCATAACGAAATGAAATACAACACCAAAGATCAATATGGGTTGCATCACGCCCTGAATTAAAGGGTTTGTTCCCATAAAGTGCGACATGTTGTTAAAGAGTTCGGCACTGAAAACAGATGTAAAATTGATGGATACATGCATAACCAAAAACAACATAAGGAAAAAAGCAGAAAGGGCCATTGCAAACTTTCTACCCACTGAAGAACTAAACATTCCAGCCATTATAGATTTTCATTTTTCATTAGTCGAACAAAAATACGGCTCAATTGCCTTTTAGACAACCGAGCCGCAGCTTAATCAGTTATTTAGAATCGTTTTAATTAGACCTTCTTGGGATGAGTCCACGCAGCCCCATATCAACCACCTCTTCACCTGCAGAAGGTTCAAATTTTCCATCCTGCACGACCTCCTGCCACTCGAAACTGTTATTCACAGAAAAGGATAAGGTAATCTCAAGATCTTCCGTTTCTTCACCTGTAATACGCAGAGGTTCTTCAAAAGCGCCTGTTACCACACAGGAGCCTTGTGGAATGGGTGAGGTTTCAAATAAAGGGTTTGGAACTGTAGTGGCCCCTGCAGGAGCCTGACCCTGTTCCGTAAAACCGAGTGCTTCAAAAGCCCAGAAACCCTGTAAACGATTACCGTTCACAGCAATTTTTTGCTCGTTGAGGTCAAAGCTGGTAATATAGGAGTTATATCCAACAAAACTGGCCAGGCGACCTGTGATTTCAGAACCGTTGACCACTAATTGGATATCTCCTTCCTGATAGCTAAGAGACACCCGTACCCATTCATAAGAACCGGGACTCAAACGCGAAAGGGGAACATTGAGCCATACCTGGCCATCCTCAGCAAAAAAGGAGTCCTGAAAATCAATAGCCAAGGCTCCTCCTTCAGCCGTTTCGTCACCCTGATAAGCAATACTTCCGTTTCCTAGTGGGGTAAGGGTATTTGGTGTGAATTCGAGATAATGTGCACTCATTTTTTGAACTACAGGTGATTGTGCTGCATTTCCGAGAGCCACCTCAGCGGGACGGCCCAAATTATCTAATCGTTGCTGGTTGGGATCAAACTCAAAGCGAACGATGAGTCGTGGTTCGGGTGTTTCTGTGGGGTTAGACTCCTCAGAACAACCCATAAACAGGCCTCCCAACAGGGCTACCTGTAAGCATAAGTGTTTCATGTTGATAGATTTGGTGATTTCAATGTAACCACAAATATTGAAACGAAGGCTTCATTTTAGAGATTTTCGACGAATGGTAAGACCAAACAAAACAAAAAAAGACCCCTATTGAGAGGTCTTTTTAAATGCTTGTTGGAGCCTTCGTTATTTAATTATAAGCTCGGTTGAGGCATCGCCAACCATAATATTATAGCTGCCTTTTGGCAGGTAGTATTTACCATTACTCGCTTTATTAAGCACAAGGTCCTTATCAGATTTCATTAGCGCTTTCCTACCTTTCTCAGAGAGCTCCATATTGTAAGTTAAGTAATTGAAGCCTTTATCCATCTTTGCAGACATCTCGTACAGTATGTTGCCATCTTCAGACCTAACAGCCACTTTTTCGGTACCTGCTGTATTACTAAAAAACTGAACACTCACCTCAGGTTCATAAGCATCAAGCCACTGACTCCATGAACTCCCCCATCGGTTCGAATGACGGACCGGAGACACCTTAAAAAGTGTTATTTCCTCAGAGGTCATCCCTTCGCTCATGGACTGCAATGGAGCAATAGATGCCTTATAAATACTTCTACCATGAGTGCCAATAAGCAAATGGTTCTCCTCAGGTTGAATTTTGAGATCGTGTACCGCAACATTAGGCAGCCCTTTGGAGAAGAGGTTCCAGTTACTTCCTCTATCAAAACTAACGTAGGCACCGTTATCTGTTCCCACATATAGCACGTCTTCATTCACAGGGTCTTCGATGACGGCATTCACCGGAGAGTCTGGAATACCCTCCCCAATGGAAGACCAGGTTCTCCCCCTGTTCTCACTAACATACAAATAGGTGAGGAAATCATCCCATCGGTAACCATTCAGTGCGAGATATACGCGGTCTTTCTGGTGGGCGGAAGCCACCACTCGGCTCACCCACAAATCTTTTGGAAGCGACCCGGTTATATCCGTCCAGCTAGCACCACCATTGGTTGTTAGCTGCACCAGGCCATCATCACTTCCGGTGTAGATCATCCCGAATTGGAAGGGGCTCTCAGAAATAGTGGTTAAGGTGCCATAAGCCACATTTCCTTTTCTACCGCCTTTGGTCAAATCAGGACTGATGGCTTCCCAGTCGTTCCCCTGATTCATCGAACGCATGAGTTTGTTCCCGCCCAGATAAAGGATGTCCTGATTGTGGCTGGACAGAAGGATGGGGGTTTGCCAGTTGAAACGATAAGGTGCCTCTCCCAGGGTATGCTTTGGCTGTATATAGGTCTGTTTTCCTGTTTCCAGATCTAATCGGTAGTAATTTCCAAACTGGTAGCCGGTATAGACAATGTTTGAATTGCGCTTATCGATCTGTACCTGCATCCCATCACCACCCATGATGGACTTCCAAGGATACTGACCATTCTGATGCCATGCTTTATTTTCTCTGGCATTGTGAGCACCTTTCCAGACACCGTTATCCTGAAGGCCGCCATAGACGTTGTAGGGCTTTTCATGATCGTAATTAATGTAGTAGAACTGCCCTACCGATGGAGAATTGTTCTTGATCCAATTCTCCCCATCGTCATAGGAGATGTTAACACCTCCATCATTTCCATTGATCAGATGATTAGGGTTCTCTGGATTGATCCAGAGCGCATGGTGATCGGCATGAACATTCTCAGCGCTAATGGAAGAGAAGGTCTTACCTCCGTCCTTGGACTTAAGGATAGGGACTCCGTAAATATAAATATGGTCCTCATTAGCTGGTGACACGTGGATGTGCCCAAAATAATAACCGTAACTAAAATACACCCCATCGAGGTAGTCCTCATGGGTCTTTTTCCAGGACTTTCCTCCATCGGTACTTTTGTACACCTCAGCACCCACCACCGGTGTGTCAAATAAAAGGGAATTGGCATCTTCCAAATAGGTCGCCAGATCAGCGGGCTTTACATTCCCTGAGCGTACCATTTGTTTTACATTTTCTGCCCTGTATTTCTCCTGGAAGCCATTGGTCTTTAAAAAGGTATTGAGCTTTTTATCCTCAAGTGCCAGGAACTCATCCACAGACATGGTTTTGAAATCCTCTTTGCTCAGTCCGCGATGTTCGTCCTTATTGTCTTTTTCGGCTGGTCGTCTAAACTGATTATCGTGGATGGCATACACC
>CAWZYX010000158.1:0-5546 GCA_963966315.1 uncultured Winogradskyella sp.
GTCTTATAGGCTCTGGTAATTCGACGTTTGACCTCTTCATCCATAACGGTGGCTGTAAATGGATTCCACACCTGATCCTGATATAACTCGAGGATCTGCGCTTCTTGTTCCGGTAGCTTTTTCAAAGTATCTGCCAGATCTCTCGTGATTTTAAAGCAGGTAGCCAATTTAGAACTGTATTGCAACTTCTCCTCATCCTCTTTCATGCTTACATAATTCTTTAGCTCTCTTTGGGCAAAAGACTTTAAACTCTCCAAAGCGGACCCCACAGCTGCCGGCACTCCCGTATTAAGCGTATCTACATACTCTTCAAGGGCTTTGACCTCTGCAATCAGTAGTTGTTCTTGTCGTAAAAAAGCTTTTTCTCGTTTATTCAGTGTCAGTTTCTTACGCAATTTGGCATTCAGAAGTCTGCTCAGCTCCAGAATAGTTGTGCTGTGCTGAAAAACACCAGCCAAGTTCGGATCCAAAACAGATTGAAACCTAAAATTATTAACTCCCGCATTGTTCAGAGAATCATTTAATCGAATTTGCTGCTCTTCCAAGCCCAAGGGCCATAAACCCCCTATAGCCTCCTCACGATCGATGTGCTGTAGAAGGTTCTTTTCTTTAAAAGTGATTAGGTTTTTTAAAGGTGGGAGGTAATCTGTGTGTAAATGAAGTGCCATCTGGTATAACAGCGCTGTTTCAGGATCATTGATCTTAAGGAGGTTCAATTGTGCATCGGCTAGAATAGAATCTACTAAGAAATCGGATTCCTTGACCCGCGCACCAATTTGTTCTAATTGATCCTCTTCAACCGGAAGAAGGGGAAACACAGGAACCTTCACCAAAAACCCCTGAACCTTCAGTGGGGTTCCCAACCCTTCAAAAAAGTCTAAGATCATTTCATAGTATTGAGAGTCCAATTGCAATAGACGACTCATGCGCTGATTAAAAACAAATTTTGGGTCCTGCTGCTGCAATCGAAGTTGCATGATGTCCAGATAGTGCTGGTCGAGGTTTACAGATACAAAAGCTCTTGCGTTGGGATATCTCAAATCCAGAGTTCGATTTTGTGAATCCGACTGCAGCATAATCTGCGTCAACAGGCCTTGATCGTACTTCCAATCCTCCTCCAGTCCAATCTCCTGCTTACTGTATAAAGACCACAGATCCTGAGCCAACCCATCCCTTAAAAGCCGGCCAACCATAATATCTCGATCGGACTCTATGCTAAAGCTCTTAATAGGTACCCCTTTATCGTATTCGATAACACTTTTGAAAAGGGTCTCGGTGATGGTTGAATTGACCACACTATCAACCTGTGTTTGCCATTGACCCTGTGGTCGTCCCTGGTTTAAATTGAAGTTAAACGACCGCTTTAGTCCGTTCACAGTTGTCACATACTGGTACTGAACCAAACTTTTCCCTTCGTTGGGAACAAGCGTGTTAAATTCCATTGTCCAGTTGCCATGTGGAAGCCCTTCTTTAAAACGACCCTTTATATTGATCGGGGTCTGTTCAGATTCATCAGTATTTAAAAGGGCATTGCTAAAACTAAAATCCCCTTCACGTATTGTATCATTGTCTTTAATGATGTAATCAAAAATAGCCACTCCCTGAAAGGAACCAATCCTTGCACTGCGTTGTGCCACAAGGGTATCCTGGGCCTTCATCGTGTGGACAGCGAAAGATATGGTAACATATGCCCATAGGAAGGGTCGTGGTGGCCAGAATTTCACAATAGAGGTTGGTTTACTGAAATTTACTTTTTTCTTTACATGTCATTTACGATAACAGACCTGTTTTAGATGTTTTAATGGTAAAAAGCCGGGATATCTGCTTTTTACAAAAAACATCTATCTTTATAAATGAACTTTGAGATGCTTTTAATGGGTTTCACAATAAATGCTAATGGAATAAGGAGTTGGATTCATCCTATGATAATCATCTGAAATGATTGTATATCAAAGATAAATTGATGAAAAGGTAGCCTGCGTTATTTCTATCGGTTAAAAAGATAGAGGAATAGAAAAATTTGATCAGTAACGCATAAAATAGATTTAATTATTCAGGAAATTTGAGTCAATAACCAATTTATATTCCAATGAAAAAAAAGATCATCATTCCAGTAGCCATTCTGGCTGTATTGGCCTCCTTTGCATTTGCCCTTCCATTTGGGGGAGATGATACAGACAAGGACAGTAATGAAAGTGGTGGATGCCCTTTTGGGTTCGACAAACTAAAATCCACCGGTAAAGTAGTGACTAATGAAGGTAACACCAATAGAGACTGGTGGCCTAATTCCCTTGACCTGAGCGTACTGCGTCAAAACAGCGATATGTCCAATCCTTTAGGGGAACAGTTCAGTTACAAAGAAGCATTTGAAAGTCTGGATTATGCAGCGCTCAAAAAGGACATTGAGCAGGTACTTACAGATTCGCAAGACTGGTGGCCTGCAGATTTTGGTAATTACGGAGGTTTGTTCATTCGTATGGCGTGGCACAGTGCAGGAACCTACCGTACCGGTGACGGCAGAGGCGGGACAAGGGAAGGCAAGCAGCGTTTTGCCCCTCAAAACAGCTGGCCCGATAACGCCAATCTGGACAAAGCAAGAAGGCTACTATGGCCGGTAAAGCAAAAGTACGGACAGAAAATATCATGGGCAGACCTCATGATCCTTGCTGGCAATGTGGCTTTTGAGTCCATGGGATTTGAAACAATTGGTTTCGCCGCCGGAAGAGAAGATACCTGGGAACCTCAGAATAACGTCTACTGGGGTTCAGAAGATGAAATGCTGGGAGACGAGCGATTTGACGATGATCGCGAACTGGAAATGCCTCTGGCCGCCGCTCAGATGGGCCTCATCTACGTTAATCCTGAAGGCCCGAATGGCAACCCCGACCCGGTACTTGCAGCCCACGACATCAGAAAGACCTTTGGCCGTATGGGAATGAATGACGAAGAGACAGTAGCACTGATCGCCGGAGGGCATACTCTGGGAAAAACACATGGTGCTGCCAGTGGAGAAAACTTAGGAAAAGCACCCGAAGGAGCCTCGATTGAGGAACAGGGGCTAGGCTGGGCCAGCAGTTACAAGTCCGGAAAAGGCCCTGACGCCATTACCTCCGGACTAGAGGTGACCTGGACACTCACTCCTACCCAATGGAGCCACGGTTACTTCAAGAGTTTGTTCGAAAATGAATGGAAGCTTACTAAAAGTCCGGCAGGGGCCCATCAGTTCGAAGCCGTGAACCCTAAAAAGATGTACCCCCATGCATTTGATGAAAACAAAGAAGTAACTCCCACAATGCTGGTCACTGATCTATCCATGATCAAGGACCCTGAGTACTTAAAGATCTCCAAACGCTTTTATGAAAATCCTGAAGCATTTGAAGCTGCCTTTGCACGTGCCTGGTTTAAGCTTACTCACAGGGACATGGGACCAAAATCAACCTACCTGGGCCCTGAGATCCCTGCTGAAGACTTCATCTGGCAGGATCCCATTCCTGCAGTAGATTACGAACTGGTCAATGATCGTGATATTGCATTCTTAAAAGAGAAGATCAGGTCCTCGGGTCTTTCTACCAACGAACTGGTGACCACGGCATGGGGAGCTGCCTCCACATACCGACACGGAGACCGAAGAGGTGGCGCCAATGGTGGACGAATAAGACTGGAGCCCCAAATAAGCTGGGAGTCCAACAACCCTCAGCAACTGAGAAAAGTATTGAAAGTATACGAGGAGATCAAGACCGGTTTTGACAATGGAAATAAGAAAATTTCAATTGCCGACCTGGTAGTTCTGGGCGGAAATGTCGCTATAGAAGAAGCAGCCAAAAAAGCAGGGTTTGATGTGAGCGTTCCATTCTCACCGGGCAGAACAGATGCCTCACAGGAGCAAACCGATATCGACGGTGTGAATCTTCTGGATCCAATGGCAGACGGCTTTAGGAATTACCAGAAAACAGATTACACCTTAACCACAGAGCAACTGCTTATCGATAAAGCACAACAATTGACCTTAAGTGCTCCTGAAATGACGGTACTTATAGGGGGAATGCGCGCTCTGGGCGCCAACTATGACGGCTCATATGTCGGTATTCTTACCGAAAACCCAGGTAGTCTTACTAATGAGTATTTCAGAAATTTACTGAGCATGGACTACCAGTGGAAGGCCACTTCAGATGACAAGAGACTGTTTGAGGGCGTTGTGAGAGGCACGGACAAAGTGCAGTGGAAAGCCACACGGGCCGACCTTATTTTTGGTTCCAATTCGGAGCTAAGAGCCATATCGGAGGTCTATGCCAGTGACGATGCCAAAGAAAAATTTGTAACAGATTTTGTGGCAGCGTGGACCAAGGTAATGAACTTGGATCGTTTTGATCTTGCGCTGTAAATAATGCATTTAGACCGTTTATAAAGTGGTGGGGCTTGTTCCTGACCACTTTTTTTTTGGAGCTCAGTTGATATAAACTCTAAAGTATGACTCTGTGCTTTACTTGTTTCTTAAACGAATGTGGAGACCAACGGTGTACTAATTCTTGAGTGCCTCAAGCAAAAAAACTCGAGGCTTACTATGCTCTCCAGCACTCAGTTTATTATAAGTGAGGCCAAGAAAAAATTGAACCTGAATACAAGTGTTCTTGCAAAATCACTGTTGAAGAGTTATCAGCATAGCTGTGATGACCGTTGACTGGACCTTATTGAATAGGACTTCTAGTATTTCAACATTAAAGATCTTATTTTCATCTTTATGCTAAATTAAGTATTTCGATTAAAAGCATCATAGGTTGTATTTTAGGGGATATTATCCGGGATAACCAACATTTTGTTTTGATATAACCAGTTGTGGTGCATATAAAAAAAGCATTGTGAATGATAATTCGACAAGAAACCAAAAAAGACCATAGGAAAGTCTTTAATGTGATTGAGAGTGCTTTTAAAGACGCTGAATTCGCAGACCACACTGAACAGTTTTTGGTCGAACGATTAAGAAAATCGGATGCATTCATCCCTGAACTATCAATTGTAGCCGAAATTGACGGAAAAATAGTTGGACATATTCTATTGACGAAAATTAAAATCAAGAACGAGTTGACTGAATTCGATTCATTGGCGTTGGCACCTGTTTCTGTATTACCTGAATTTCAAGGAAAAGGAATTGGTGGAAAACTAATACTTGAATCGCACAAAAAGGCAAAAGAATTAGGGTATAAATCAATTGTTCTATTAGGACACGAAAAATACTATCCCAGATTCGGTTATGAAAAAGCGGATAAATACGGAATAGAATTGCCATTTGAAGTTCCTAAAGAGAATTGTATGGTAATTGAATTGGTTGAAAACGGACTGAAAGGAGTAAATGGAATGGTTGAATATCCGAAAGAGTTTAATGAATAAAAAATACGACACCACAACAATACCTATAAGCAATAGCGCCCTACGGGACGCTTCTGCACATAGCCAAACCGTTGGCTACAATTCAAACAAATTTGGTAATGATGCGTAATTGGTGTATTTTTACACCAAATAAAAAATTATGACTCGACAAAGTATTTCTC
>CAWZYX010000159.1:0-5520 GCA_963966315.1 uncultured Winogradskyella sp.
GAATCCTGGAGCTCGATCACCCAAAAAATCTTATTAAGTCCTTCCCTGTCTTCAACAATTCATGTCGGAGACATTGGGTTTTGCATTTCCTAAACCGGTTCCAAAGGAACTTGGCCTGCCAAGAATCCTGGAGCTCGATCACCCAAAAAATCTTATTAAGTCCTTCCCTGTCTTCAATAACTCATGTCGGAGACATTGGGTTTTGCATTTTCTATTTCTGTTCCAAGACGGATTGATTGACCGAACTGAGGGATTGCATCTTCTTAAAACGCACTCATGGTCCAAGACCGCGCTGTTTTTCCATGTACCTTTTCTCCTTGAAATAGGTGCCTGGGGAGACCCCTTTCGTCCTTTTAAATGTTTTATTAAAATTAGAAATACTACCAAAACCCTGATCATAAGCTAATTGAGAAATGGAAGCCTCGGTATGCATCTTCTTTAGTCTTATAAACATTTCAATGCGGTACTCGTTTAAAAACTGAATATAAGTTTTATTGGTTCGTTTTTTAAAATATTTACAAAATGCTGTCTTGGTCATATTGGCTACAGTAGCCACCTGGTCTAGAGTAATTTGACTGTCGTAGTGACTGGCAGTAAAATTAAAAACATCCCTCAACCGTTGACCTTCCCTTCTGCTCAATTGAATATCCTGAAGCACTGAAGACAAACTTTGGTATTCTGACTTATTGAGTTCATTGAGTATTTGCAGCAAGGCTATTAACCTTTCTAACCCCGTTGCTCTACCCAAGGAATTGAAGATTCTTTGGATTACCTCCTTACGACTTAAAATCTGAATTCCTGTTCGACTCCTTTCGAAAAAATGAAACAGTTCCGAAGTCTCTTCCAATTCAAAAAAATCGGGGCCAAAGGAATCTCTGTGAAAAAACAATGATTTCATCAGTGACTGTTCTGTAGCAGTTTCATCACTTCTGAACACATGTGGTACGTTACTCCCAATTACAAACAGATCTCCGGAATTGAAACTGTTTATTGAATCCGAAACTATCAAGGTTCCGGAACCTCTGACAATGTAGCTCAGCTGTATTTCCCGATGCTGATGCAACTGATTATAAAATACCCGTTCCTGGTCCTCCTGATAGACCAATCCTTCTGAACCCGGCTTCGGAATTTCAAAGGGTAAGACCTTCATCTGCTAATTATCATATAATGTTATCAAATGTAGCGTAAACGAATATAAATAGATAATATTTGAGCATAAATAGAAAATTTTGGGTCATTTCATCAGGAAGTTTCCTGTTAGTTTTACAAAACATAAACTATGCGGATATGAAATTTACATGGGAGGGTGTCATGCCAGCGGTTACTACGAAATTTACCAAAAAAGACCAACTAGATCACCAAGCCTTTCAGTTGAATCTCAAAGCTCAATTAGACGCAGGAGTTCATGGGTTTGTTCTTGGGGGCACTCTAGGGGAGGCCAGCACACTAAAGGAATTTGAAAAGGAAGAACTGACCAAACTCGCTATCGAAGTGGCTCAGGGGCAAATCCCGGTAATAATGAACATAGCCGAGCAATCCACTGAAGGTGCGATTAAGGCAGCTCACAAGGCCCAAAAAGATGGGGCAGCAGGTCTAATGATGCTACCACCAATGCGCTACAATGCAGGGCCCCACGAAACGGTAACATTTTTCAAGGAAGTGGCAAAAGAAACCTCCCTTCCCATTATGGTGTACAACAATCCGGTAGATTATAAAATTGAGGTGACACTTGACATGTTTGAGGAGCTATTGGCCGATTGCCCCAATATTGAAGCGGTCAAAGAATCTACTCGGGATATTTCGAATGTGACTCGCATTAAAAACAGGTTTGGAAATCGTTTAAAGATCATGTGCGGAGTAGATACTCTGGCCTTAGAGAGCCTCATCATGGGTGCTGATGGCTGGGTAGCTGGCCTGGTCTGCGCCTTCCCGGAAGAGACCGTTGCCATTTACCAACTGCAACGCACCGGACACATTCAGGAGGCCATTGAGATTTATCGCTGGTTCCTACCCTTGCTTGAACTGGATATTCACCCTAAATTAGTACAGAACATTAAACTGGCAGAAGTGGCAACCGGTATCGGAACAGAATACGTGCGAGCACCGCGCTTACCTCTTGCCGGGGAGGAGCGCAAACGAGTGTTGAAAATCATAAATGAGGCCATGAACTGCAGGCCTGTACTGCAAGATTATAAGCAACTTTAAAAGACATCACAAAAATGATCAGCGGAAAAAATTACATTGGCAGTCATCTTTCATCAAAGGGTAAAACCACCTTTTTTACATTTAACCCCTATTCAAACACCAAAAATATATGGGAGATGACCGAGGCCTCTGAACAAGAGGTTAATGAGGCTGTAGAACTCGCTTCTGAGGCTGCAGCTGATTACTCTAAAGTGTCGGGTGAACAGAAGGCATGGTTTCTCAATGCCATTGCCGACGAGATTATGGCACTGGGCGAGGAATTGATCAGAACCTACTGTGCCGAAACCGGATTGCCTGAGGGCAGAGCCAAAGGAGAACGGGGACGCACTGTTTTTCAACTGCATAGTTTTGCAGAATTGGTAATGGAAGGTTCCTGGGTTGAGGCTTCAATCGATACCGCTATTCCCAATCGCACTCCCGTTCCTAAACCAGATCTGCGCAAAATGAACATCCCCCTGGGACCAGTAGTGGTCTTCGGAGCCAGTAATTTTCCTCTGGCCTATTCCACAGCAGGTGGTGATACAGCTGCAGCCTTAGCTGCCGGGTGTCCGGTCATTGTAAAATCGCATCCCATGCATGCAGGCACCGGAGCCCTCGTTGCTTCTGCAATAATAAAAGCTGCAAAAGACACCCAGATGCCGGAGGGTGTTTTTTCAAATTTAAACAGTAAAGGAATTGAAGTAGGTGTACAACTGGTGAAGCACCCGCTTGTAAAAGCGGTAGGATTTACCGGAAGCATTACGGGAGGGCGTGCTTTGTTTGACCTGGCTGCTCAAAGGGACGAACCCATACCGGTATTTGCGGAAATGGGAAGTGTCAATCCTGTAATTATTCTCCCAAAAGCGCTCGAAAATCGCGGTGAAGAAATCGCAGCCACGTACGCGGGATCCATTACATTGGGCACAGGACAGTTTTGCACCAATCCGGGGCTGATCCTGGGCATTAAAGGTAAAAACCTATACGATTTCATCGAATCCTTAGGAGTCGAAATAACAAAGTTAGAATCGTCGATCATGTTGCACCCCAACATTAGCGATGCTTACGAATCCAAAAAAGAACAGGCTTTGGATACTCCAGAGGTGACAACTGTGGCGGCCCTAAGTACGGAAGTACCCGTCAACTATGCCAGACAAGCCGTTGCTACGGTAAACGGTGCGGATTTTATTGTTAATCCCGTTCTGCATCAGGAGGTATTTGGGCCTTATTCCATCATTGTACAGTGCCAGGATCTTGAAGAACTTGAGCTCATTATTCTTAATCTGGAAGGCCAGTTAACCGGCACAGTAATAGGTGAAAAGGACGAACTGGAAGATTACCAAAGTGTTATCGATGCACTACAGAATCGCGTTGGGAGAATCATATATAATGGCGTTCCTACAGGGGTTGAAGTTTGTCCTTCTATGGTCCACGGGGGGCCATACCCAGCATCGTCCGATTCTCGTTTTACAGCAGTAGGCATCCACTCCATCAAGCGGTGGGTTCGTCCGTTTAGCTATCAGAATTGGCCAAACGAAATACTTCCTGCTGAATTAAAGAACGAAAATCCTTTGGGTATTTCACGACTGGTCAATGGTATTAAAACCAAGGAACCCTTGTAGATGCGCTCCGTTTTTAAATGCATAGACGCTCATACCTGCGGCAACCCGGTTCGGGTGGTCACCAATGGCCATCCGCCATTGGAGGGTGCCGATATAAACGAAAAACGCTTGCATTTCTTAAGGGAGTATGACTGGATCAGGACCGGGCTTATGTTCGAACCGCGAGGCCACGATATGATGAGCGGTGCCTTTTTGTATCCTCCCCATGACAGCAGGAACGACTGTTCTGTTCTCTTCATAGAAACATCAGGCTGTCTCCCAATGTGCGGTCACGGTACTATCGGTACCGTTACAATAGCAATTGAAGAAGGTCTCATCAAACCAAAAAGTCAAGGAAAAATAAGAATGGAAGCACCTGCAGGACTGATTGAAATTGACTACCAAGAAACCAAGGGACGGGTAGATTGGGTAAGACTTACCAATGTACCCAGTTATTTGGCGGCAGAAAGACTAAGTGTTGACATACATGATTTAGGCACTCTTACGTTCGATGTGGCCTATGGGGGGAATTTCTACGCCATTGTCGATCCTCAGGAAAACTTTAAGGGCCTGGAGCATTTCACCGCAGAAGAGATTATCAGATTCTCTCGTGAGGCGCGTTATAAAATCAATTCAAAATATCCCGATCGTTTTATTCACCCTGAACATAACTCCATCAGAAATGTGAGCCATTTGCTTTGGACCGGAACCCCAATAAAGCCTAGCTCTTCCGGAAGAAATGCTGTCTTCTACGGAGAAAAAGCAATTGACCGAAGCCCCTGTGGTACAGGCACCTCGGCACGAATGGCTCAACTTTATAGCAAGGGCCTTCTGCCAGTCAACAAGGATTACATTCATGAGAGCTTTATTGGTTCTACTTTTACCGGAAGGGTCGAAAGAGAAGTTGAACTAGGTGGAAAAATAGCAATCATCCCCAGTATCAAAGGATGGGCAAAGGTCTATGGTTACAATACCATTATCATTGATGAACAGGAAGATCCGTTTGCTCACGGTTTTCAGGTGGTTTAATAAAAACAAATGGCAAAAAAAGTACTTGTTATTGGAGGTGGAATTGTAGGTCTCAGTTGTGCCTACTATTTGCAAAAAGAAGGTCATGAGGTCACAGTGATCGATAAAGGACATTTTAACCGGGGAGCATCTTATGTGAATGCAGGCTATATCACTCCTAGTCATATCATACCCCTCCCATCACCAGGCATCATTACCCAAGGACTAAAGTGGATGCTCAATCCAGCAAGCCCCTTTTATATGAAGCCCCGTCTGGATATGGACTTTATTATGTGGGCCTTGAAATTTAGATCTTTTTGCACAAAGAACCATGTGGAGCATGCCATGCGACCTATCATGAGCATCAATTTATTGAGCAGGGAACTTTATGAAGATCTTAAAGCTTCCGGAGACTTTGACTTTCACTACGAGCGGAACGGATTGCTTATGGCCTTCAAAACAAATGAAGCCGGTGATAAGGAATGGAAAGTGGGACAGAAGGCCCAAAAGCTGGGTCTGGAAGTTGAACTGCTTTCGAAAGAAGACCTTAAATCAGTTCAACCAAAGGCAGAGATGGACGCAAAAGGAGCTGTTTTCTTTAAATCCGATGGGCACACCACCCCGACCGAATTGATGCCCCAACTTCTCAATTACCTCAGAAAAAAAGGAGTCATTATCAAATCTGGGGAGACGGTTACTAATCTTCAACTGAAAGGCAATCAAATAATTG
>CAWZYX010000160.1:0-5460 GCA_963966315.1 uncultured Winogradskyella sp.
AGTCCTGAATGTGATCCCAGGCCTTTTCCGCTATGTCGTTGGTGAGTGATTCAACATAGTAGCTACCGGCCCATGGGTCTACCGTTTTGGTGATCTGGGTTTCTTTTTGAAGGTAAATTTGCGTATTTCTAGCAATCCTTGCCGAGAAATCCGTTGGAAGCGCAATGGCTTCATCCAGGGCGTTGGTATGTAAGCTCTGGGTACCACCAAAAGCTGCTGCTGCAGCCTCAATACATGTTCTTGCTACATTATTAAAGGGGTCCTGTTCAGTCAGACTCCATCCAGAGGTCTGGCTGTGTGTCCTAAGGGCAAGCGATTTTGGGTTTTGGGGATTGAATTGTTTCACAAGTTTCGCCCATAGCATCCTGCCGGCTCTCATTTTCGCAATTTCCATGAAATGGTTCATTCCAATGGCCCAGAAAAAAGACAAGCGCGGGGCGAAGGAATCAATATCCATACCTGCTTCAAGTCCTTTTCTAATATATTCTAATCCGTCAGACAGGGTGTAGGCCAGCTCAATATCACAGGTGGCTCCGGCCTCCTGCATGTGATATCCTGAAATACTGATGCTGTTGAATTTAGGCATATTCTTACTAGTGTAGCTGAAAATATCGGAGATGATCTTCATGGAAGGGGTAGGAGGGTAGATATAGGTGTTTCTCACCATGAACTCCTTAAGAATATCGTTCTGAATGGTTCCTGCCAGCTGTTCTGCGCGTACTCCCTGTTCCTCGGCAGCTACGATGTAAAAGGCCATTACAGGAAGCACAGCCCCGTTCATGGTCATAGAAACCGACATTTTATCGAGTGGAATATCATCAAATAAAATCTTCATGTCCTCAACGGTGTCAATGGCCACACCGGCCTTCCCAACATCACCTACAACACGTTCGTGATCAGAATCATAGCCTCTGTGGGTGGCAAGGTCAAAGGCGACTGATAATCCTTTCTGACCAGCGGCCAGGTTTCTCTTGTAAAAAGCATTGCTTTCTTCTGCAGTGGAAAACCCTGCATATTGCCTTATTGTCCATGGGCGCCGGACATACATTGTCGAATAGGGCCCTCTTAAGTTTGGGGTTATTCCAGCAGCGAAACTAAGGTGATGCAGATCTTTAATATCATTGTAGGAATACCGGCTTTTTAGGCCAATTCCCTCTGCTGTAGGATTTATTTTGATGGGTTGAGATTCCTCTGTTCCAGGAGATATATTTAATTGTGATATGTCTTTTCTCATGACTGCAAAAATTTAACCGGAAAATACCATAGACAAATTCTATAGTGGTTTTTATTCTTCATTTAAACGACTCTTTTCCAATTGTTCAGATAGTCTTTTTTCAATTATTGGTTCAATAAGTGTTTTGCGTTTTTTGATTTCCATGAAAGGATTGATTTCCAAATTTCCTTTCATTTTATCCCTTTCATTAGGGAAGGTATTGACCCCAAGTAGGACTAAATTCCCAGAATCAAATTGTTCTTGCTCCAATGCAGCACTTTCTTTAATTTTTCGCTGGATCGTGCCTTCCATCAGTTGTTTGATCATGCCACCAGCACTTTCAATGGATTTAAAAATATCCAAAGCCTTATTTGCTAATTCATTGGTCAAGGTCTCAATATAATAGGCCCCTTCCGCAGCATTTTTCACCTTATCAAAATAGCTTTCATGCTTGAGTATGAGCAATTGATTTCTTGAAATACGATTTCCAAATTCATTCGATTTGTGATAAAGTGCATCGTAGGGGAGGTTATAAACGGTATCCGCTCCACCTAGAATAGCACTCATACACTCTGTAGTAGTTCTAAGCATATTTACATTGTAGTCATAGATGGATTTGTTTCTAAATCCTGGCGTAGCGCTTATGTGACAACTTTTTTGAATGCTGTATGCTGATGATAGGCTTTGCCAAAGTAGTCTTAATGCTCTTAGTTTAGCTATTTCAAAGAAATAATTACTGCCAACTGCGGTTCTAAAATGTACTTCAAGGGTGGAGAAATCAAACGAAACAGACTCTTCAAGTGCATTCAAGTACTCATTTAAATGCGCTATCATATAAGCTAGTTGTTGAACTATGGTAGCCCCTGAATTTTGATAGAAGGTCCCGTCCACAAAGACGGTTTTCTTTTGTTTTACATGTTCTATTGCATTGGAAAGATCTGAAGCTTGACTGTGGAACCAGTTTCCGGTGTTTGCAAAATGACGGATGGGATCGTAAAGAACTCTGACATTAGGGAAATCCAGTTCCAAAACCTGCTGACTAATGAGGAAAACTGGTATGCTGGATAGGTCCTTTAAAAGGAGCCGTACATTAACCTCTTCCTCATTTAAATGGAATAATAGGGTTTCCGCCCCTCGTGAAATGGCATGTTTCGCAAGATCATTGGCTTCTTTTGCGTTTGAAATCTCGATCGGTTCCCCAATTTTCCATGTTTCTTTCGGGTAAAGTGCCTGTGGAAAACTTTTGGGGTTGAAACCATCCGGGTGATAAAAAGGTTTAACATCAATGGACTCATTAGTACGCCAGATCAAAGTGTCGTTATAATCAGCGCCTTTCAAGTCTGCTTGAATTTTCTGTTTCCAGATTTTAGAACTTGTTTTATCAAATTCCTGAAATAAGTTACTACTCATTTTTTTCTTTTTTTGAAATACTGTCCTCGTATTCTATAATGAAAATTTCTTCGTCTGCTTTTTTCATATAGTAGGTTTCGCGAGCCATTTTTTCTACACCTTGTTCAGTACTGAGCTCCTTAATGGCCTTTTTATCTTTAGCCATTTCATTGTTATAATATTCTTTTTCCTTTTCGAGATCTTCAATTTCTTCATTCAGTTCTCTGTGGAGCAGATAGGAATGGGTATCGAAAAATAGCATCCATATGGCAAAAACAATCAGGGCCAGAACATAAATGTTTTTAAAGGGCTTTATGTATTTAGGAAGTTTAACTGGCATTACACTTTGTTGTTAATGATCGTCTTTACAACGTCAATAGCTACTGTATTGTAATTATTATAAGGTATAATGAGATCTGCAAATTCTTTAGTAGGTTCAATGAACTGATCGTGCATTGGTTTAAGGGTACTTTGATATCGATCCAGTACTTCATTCATGTCTCTTCCACGCTCGTTTATATCTCTTTTTAGTCTTCTGATTAGGCGCTCGTCACTGTCTGCGTGAACAAATAATTTAAGGTCAAACAAGGTTCTTAGCTCAGGGTGATTAAATATAAGAATACCTTCTACAATAACAACTTTTCTAGGGTGTATTGGTACGGTTTCACATGTTCTGTTGTGCTGTACAAAGGAATAAACAGGCTCCTCGATGGACTGATTGTTTTTAAGGGCCTGGACATGTTCGACAAGAAGTTCAAAATCAATGGATCTCGGATGATCAAAATTAATCGCACATCTCTGTTCAAAAGACAGATGTGAAGTATCCTTGTAATACGAATCCTGAGAAATAACAACGATGTCCTTACTATCCAATTGTTCAATAATCGTATTTACTACAGTTGTTTTACCACAGCCTGTTCCTCCTGCAATTCCAATTATGAACATTAGAAATAATTATTTGAATGTGTCAGCAAATGTACAGAAACAAGCTTGTTCAAGGAGTGATTTTTGTCACCTTTTGTGCTGTATAAAATTCACCGTAATCGTTGCCCCAGGCGTTATTGATATAGTTCATCACATCGGCGACTTCCTGATCGCTCAATCCCATACCTGCCATAACACCATTGTAGCTTACTCCATTAACAACTATTTCACCAGACATTCCATTTTTGATTCCTTTAATGCTCTCAGTTTGCTTGTCTTTCAGGTAGTCTGATTTGGCCAGAGGAGGAAACGCTTTGGGAACACCTTCACCATTAGCCATATGACAGCTAATACAGAAGTCAGAATACAATACTTCTCCTCTTGCATAACTTTTTTTTAGCTCGTTGTCCTGCACAGCATAAAAATCCTGTTCCTTTTTTTTACCGCATGAAACCACAAGCAATATCATGAGGGTGATCGATAATTTTTTCATTTTCGCAATAATTTTACAATTCCTAAATTCTCCACGCCTACATAGATATAACCGTCCGGACCCTGACGAACAGATCTCACCCTTCCAATTCCGTCTAATAAGCGTTCTTCTTTTACTATTCTGCCATTCTTGATGAAACACAAGTCCAGATACTGAAATTTTAGGGACCCAACGAGTAAATTCCCCTTCCAGTCTCCGTATTTATCACTACTAATAAAACTCATGCCACTTGGTGCAATCGAAGGTGTCCAGTGATGCAGAGGCTGTTCCATACCTTCTTTTGCTGTGATGTCCGTAAATTTTGTACCGCTGTAATTCACACCATAACTAATAACGGGCCAACCGTAGTTTTTACCTTTTTCAATTACATTAATTTCGTCACCTCCTTTAGGGCCATGTTCGTGGGTCCATATTGCTCCTGTTTGAGGGTGTTTGATCATCCCCTGAGGGTTTCTGTGGCCATAGGAGTAGATAGCTCTTTTTGCATTATTTGTAGTAACAAAAGGGTTATCTTCTGGAATATCTCCGTTGGAATGAATACGGTAAATTTTACCACAATCACGGGTTATATCCTGTGGATTCTCATCACGGTTCCCTCGGTCACCGATGGAAAAAAACAAGTAACCCTCATTATCAAAGGCCAGTCTAGATCCGAAATGCTGTCCTTTTCTTGAATTAGGGTAGGCTTTGTAGAGTTCTTCAAGGTTGCTAAGATGTTGTCCATTTAGTTTAGCCCTTGCTATTGCTGTATTACCTCCTTCTGAAATTCCTTTAGAGGAGGCATACGAAAAATAGATCCAACCATTTGTTTCATAATTTGGATCAAGAATGATGTCCATAAATCCACCCTGGCCTCTGACATAGATCTCAGGGATTCCTTCAACCACTGTTTTCGTTCCATTTTTGAAGTGGATGAGTTCACCTTCTTTTTCAGTGATGAGCATTGAGCCATCCGGTAAAAAAGTGAATCCCCAAGGAATGGAGAGGTCGGGCACTACAAGCTCATATGTATTTTCACGATTCACCGGATTTTTGTCCTGTGCGCAGGCTAAGGTAAATAGTAACAGGAATAAAAAACCAATTTTAACTTTCTTCATATCCAAAGATGTAAATTTAAAAATATGAATTTCCAATTAACAAATAAAGAAAAACCCCTATATTTGCACTCTCATTTTTGAGTTGAAAATCAAGTCTTTTGTTAGTTAAAATAGTTAACAACAACAGTTGTTTTCGGGGTGTAGCGTAGCCCGGTTATCGCGCCGCGTTTGGGACGCGGAGGTCGCAGGTTCGAATCCTGCCACCCCGACCAATGAAAGCCAGCAATTTTATTGCTGGCTTTTTTATTTGTGAAATGTTGAAAAGCCTTGGCTTTTTTAAATGAAACAAATAAAAAAGGCAACAGCACCTTTGGTGTTGGCTTTCATTGAGCAACACACCCTCA
>CAWZYX010000161.1:0-5449 GCA_963966315.1 uncultured Winogradskyella sp.
ATGAGAGATTTTCGGGAATTCATTACGACACAGTAAAACAAAATTATTGGACAAAATTTGTCAGTAAAATAAGTGGGTCAAACCAAAGTGTATTTATTGGAAAACTTCTTAAAAAGACAAAGACTGAGAAAGTATATGAAATTCATGTGATTGACAACTTTAATTTTATCAAGCAATTATATAAGCTTGTCAAGAACAAAGAGGATTTGAAAGCTAGGTTAAAAATTAAATTTTTTTACCATGGTTTTGATCCCTATCTGACTAAACAGGAGGGGGATTGGTTCTTTAAATTTATTGATACTTTTATTTTGCTAACCTTGAGTAGCTTGAAAGTTCATAAAAAATTTTACTCAAACATTCACTCGCGCCTTTTGTTTCTGCATAATGGAGTAGATACTTCAATATTTTATAGATATTCAAAAAAAGTTAATCGGAAGTTTAAAAGAGAATACTCCGCAGATGATAAAACCATCTTTGTATGGTGTGGCCGTGACGTACCCAAAAAAGGACTTGATATTTTAATGTTGGGTTGGAAATTGTTTATTAAACAGTATCCCAATAACGAACTGTGGTTGATTGGAAGTGAAAGATTTAAAAATGAGGAAGGTGTAAAAGCCTTTGGTACAGTTGCTCATACTGAGATTGCCAAATTTTATAATGTTGCAGATTGTTTTGTCTTTCCCTCTCAATGTAATGAAGGTTTTGGACTATCAATGGTGGAAGCTTTGCACTGTGGATGTTATGTTATTGCATCACAGAAAGGTGGAATAAAAGAGGTCCTTAAAGATGGACTGTTTGGTACATTAGTAGAAGAGTTTCATTCAGAAAAACACTGGGCAGAGGCACTTCATAACTACATTAAGAAAAGACCTTTGTCTAATTTTGATTTTAATAAGTATACCATCAGTAATTGGATTTCAGATTATAAAAAGATTATAAATGTCTAAAACTTACCTCATCGCTGAAATCGCACAAGCGCATTACGGTAGTCTCGGGCTTGCTCATTCTTATATTGATGCTGCTAAGCGAGTTGGATGTGATGCAGTGAAGTTTCAAACCCATATTGCCGTGGCTGAAAGTAGTAGATTTGAACCTTTTAGAATTAAAATGAGTTCACAAGATAAGACCCGTTTTGACTATTGGAAACGCATGGAATTCAGCAAAGAGGATTGGCAAGAGTTGAAAAAACACTGTGATGATCTGAATATCGATTTTATAAGCTCTCCATTTAGTAACGCTGCAGTGGACCTTTTAGAGGAGGTAGGCGTCCATAAATATAAAATCGGATCTGGTGAATTGACTAACTTTTTGTTATTGAGAAAAGTGTGTGAAACAGGAAAGCGAATCATTGTATCATCTGGTATGAGTTCGTTTCAAGAGCTGGATAGAGCGATTGGTTTTTTAAATAAACAAAAAGCTAGTTTCTCTTTGCTACAATGCACAACTTCTTATCCAACGGTACCTAAAAATTGGGGACTGAATGTGATTTCTGAATTAAGGGAGCGATATCCTGAGTTATCCATAGGATTTTCAGATCATTCAGGGACAATTGCTGCCGGCCTTGCTGCAGTTACTCTAGGTGCTGAAATTCTGGAGTTCCATCTTACTTTTAATAAAGCTATGTACGGCCCTGATACTAGTTCATCTCTATCTGTCGATGAGGCAGAAATCTTAGTTTCTTCCATAAGATTGATTGAGGAAGCTAAAAATCATCCTGTTGATAAATCTGATTCATCGTTTTTTAAAAACGTTAAGTCTATATTTGAAAAATCACTGGCAGTCAATAAAGATCTTAAAAAGGGACATGTGATTTCTTTTGATGATCTCGAGGCAAAAAAGCCAAAGGGTTATGGGCTCGATGCGGCAGTTTTTGAAAATGTAATTGGCCGAGTTCTAAATAAGGATTTAAATAAATGGGACTTTTTAAACGATACAGATCTTGATGAAGATGCCTAAGAAAATATGTGCAGTGATAACCGCCCGGCCTTCGTACAGCAGAATCAAGTCTGCCCTCTATGCTATTGAGCATCATCCCGATCTTCAATTACAGTTAGTTGTTGCTGGTTCGGCCTTATTGGACAGGTATGGGGAGACCATAAATATCATTGAAGCAGACGGATTTAAAGTAGATGAGAAGGTTTTTATGGTGCTTGAGGGAGAAAACAAAATGGCCATGGCAAAGACAACAGGGCTTGGTGTAATAGAATTGGCCAATGCATTTTTTAACCTCAGGCCAGACGCTGTAATAACTATTGCCGACCGCTATGAAACGATAGCTACATCAATTGCTGCCTCTTACCAAAGTATTCCCTTAATCCACATTCAGGGTGGTGAAGTCACCGGCAATATCGATGAAAAAGTACGTCACGCCAATACCAAGTTTGCCGATTTGCATTTAGTCGCTAGTGAGGAAGGAAGACAAAGGGTAATAAAACTAGGTGAAGAAGCTTCTAAAGTGGTCAATACGGGTTGTCCCTCTATTGACCTAGCCAGGAAAGTTTATGATCATCCTTCTTTGGGCTTCGACCCTTTTAAAAAGTATGGTGGTGTTGGATCTCTCAAGAATGTTGAGGAAAGTAATTATTTAGTCGTATTACAGCACCCTGAAACAACCACGTCAGGTAAGAGCAGGTTTCAAATTGAGCAAACATTAGAAGCAGTTTTTGATTTGGGAATACCAACTTTATGGTTCTGGCCTAATATCGATGCTGGTTCAGACGAGGTATCAGGAGGTATCAGAAGCTTTAGAGAACAATATAATCCTTCCAATATTCATTTTTTTAAAAATATGGAACCAGAGGACTTCTTGAGATTGATAAATAATAGTTCTTGTTTCATCGGGAATTCAAGTACAGGTATTCGGGAGTGCTCCTTTTTAGGAGTGCCTGTCGTCAATATTGGGAATAGACAGTACCGTCGTCAACGCGGACTCAATGTGATGGATGTTGATTACAACAAAGAGGACATTATTCGGGCCATAAATCAACAAATCAATAAAAAGTATAGTCAGCAGTTTATATATGGTAATGGAGACTCCGGTGAGCGGATTGCTAATGAGATAGCGAAATTTGACTTTAGTTTTCATAAAACAATCAGATATTAATGAGAAGGGTACTAGGTTTGATACCGGCAAGAGGTGGTTCAAAAGGTATACCTAACAAAAACATGAGGTTACTTGGAGGTATACCCCTGGTTGGATATGCTATCAATGCCGGCAAGGAATCTTCTTTAATTACCGATTTGGTGGTGTCCTCAGATGATGAAAATATTCTGGACTTTGCTCGAAAACAAGGATGTATATCTTTAAAGAGATCCAACGAGAATTCAGATAGTGTTGCAACTATTGATGCAGTTGTAACTGAAGTTCTAAAAGTAATGGATAAAGACTATGACTACATCCTTGTGTTGCAGCCAACAGCTCCTTTAAGAACCGGTATCGATGTGGATAAGGCAATAGAAATGCTTGAGAATTCTAGGGCAGATTCCATCGTTTCTGTGATTCGATTAGACGATATTCACCCGGCAAGAATGTACACCAAAAGATCAATTGACAATATGCTTCATAGCTACATCCCTGAAATGGAAAGGAGTCGCAGGCAGGACCTCCCTGATACCTTTCTTAGAAATGGATGTATTTACGCAGTAAAGACCCCTGCTTTTTTGAGAAATCAAAAGCTTATCCAAAAGGATAAAATTGCCTACGAGATGTCTGAGAAATACTGGTTGAACATAGATTCAGAAAGAGATTTGATCATAGCAGAAAGTCTCATTCTAAAATGGAAAAAGGAAATTTTGAAGTGAAGAAGGATTTATACATCTCTGGGATTGATTTCGTTGATTCTGAATTGGAAAAAAAACTTAAGGCATTCTGTAACCTAAAGTATGTTCAAATTGGAGGAGAACAAGAGCTGAAAGCTGCTTTGATGAAATGCGATATTTTCTGGTTTAGGCTCAATCATACGTTAACAAAAGACCTATTAGAGGGAATTAGAACGAAGATTATTGTTTGTGCTGCCACAGGGCTTGATCATATTGATACAGATTTTTGTGATAAGATTGGAATTAAAATAATAAGTCTTAAAAATAAAGGTCATCTACTATCGAATATTACAGCTACGGCAGAATTGGCTTTAATGCTTATGTTAATGTTGGTGAGAGAGTCTAAATACGTAAGTTCTCATGTAGAAAATGGAAGCTGGGATCGGAATCAATTCTGCGGGCACGAATTAAGAGGAAAATCACTAGGGATTTTGGGATACGGAAGGTTAGGAAAGATAATGGCGCAATATGGCGATAGCCTTGGCATGAAAGTTTATTTTTTTGACTCAGACGATAAAATAACAGCGATTTCGGAAAGTCATATAAAGGCTGATAATTTAGAGGAATTCTTTAAGAAAATTGATATTCTATCAATACATGTTCCGCTTAATAAAAGCAATATTGGTATGCTAAACAGAGATCTCATGAGTTTAATGAAAAACGGAGCTCTTATTGTTAATACTTCAAGAGGTGCTATTGTCAATGAGTCGGATTTGATCTTTCAACTCAAATCAAAATTGTTGGGAGGTTATGCAACGGATGTTCTAACCGATGAACCTGATACAAGGGTATCTGAATTATTACGTTTTTCAATGGGCAGGGCCAACGTAATTATTACACCGCACATTGGGGGATTTACGCACGAATCAGTTTATAAAGCAGAAGAAATTGTTGTAAATGACTTAATTGATCACCTGAAATTATATTAGTTAAATTGAATTTACGATTGGAAATATTAGATAATTACAGTTTTTGAAAAAGGCAACTCATATTTGTTTCATTATAACGGATGGTATAGGATTAAGAAATTATTTATTTTCTAAATTACCTTCCGGTATTGATCACAGATTTGAAGTCACAGTATGGTCTACACTTCCTCCAAGTGCATTCTCCTTTTGGGAGTCAATACATCAATCGAAATTAAACTATGAACGTCTCGAGCTTAAAAAAGAATCAAGATGGTGCATGTTTTTAAGGGAAACAAGTTCCTATGCTCGCTTGTTATTCAATTCACGCCTGGTTAATAACGATACGATTAAAGTTAATTGGCGCCCAAAAAAGACATCTTTCTCAAAGAAAGTATTTTATCTTATCTCAGAGTGCTTAGGTTTTCTTTTAAGCTTCAATTACAGATGTATTTTGCTTACAGAAGGTTTGCTTGAAAGATCCTGGCCTAAATCGGTTATTACCGATTATGAAGATTGGATACTCAACAAAAAAGTTGATTTACTGTTCATAACGCATCAGAGGGTCCCAGCCTTATTACCAGTATCATTAGCTGCAAAAAATATAGGTACATGCGTATGTACTGCTATTTTTTCATGGGATAATGTTCCCAAGGCCAGGCTGAATGTGCGTGCCGACCAGTATTTACTGTGGTCAGAATTCATGAGGAATGAAAGGACTTTAT
>CAWZYX010000162.1:0-5417 GCA_963966315.1 uncultured Winogradskyella sp.
AAACTCAAAATTTTAGACGAACTTACAACCGGTAAACTAAACAAAAGTCAACTCGTTAAAGCCTATGGAATTAATCCAACCACTATCAATGAATGGATTAGAAAGTACAACCGAAAGGACCTAATGAACACCAGAATCAAAGTGGAAACAAAAGACGAAATCACACGGATTAAAGCTCTTCAAAAAGAGATCGAACAGCTTAAAAAACTACTCTTAAAAAAGGATCTGGATGCCCTGGTGCTAGATTCTTACTTGGAAGTAGCGGCAGAAGACCTGGGTTATAAATCTGTTGCAGAACTAAAAAAAAAGCTAAGTATAAAGCCTTAATCAAAGCCAAAGATAAAGCTAAGGGATTTGCTTCTTTAACTACTATAACCCATTGTTTTGGACTTAAACGTGATGCCTATTATAAGTATAAAGATAGAGCTGACAAACGTTTAATACTCGAACAACAGATTATTGAAATAGTACAAAAAAGACGCAGATCCCTTCCTAGAGAAGGCGTGCGTAAACTTGTTAAATCCTTAGATGATGAGTTTACTATAGCTAATCTCAAAGTCGGTAGAGATACTTTGTTTAATGTACTTAGAAAACACCAGATGCTAACACTTAGAAAGAAATACAGTAGCAGAACCACTAACTAATACCATCGTTTTTATAAGTATAACAACATTATAAAAGACTTGGAAATAACTAAACCAAACCAAGTTTGGGTATCTGACATTACCTATATCAGAACTATAAAAGGATTTTGTTATCTAGCGCTCATTACAGACATGCACTCTAGGAAAATTGTTGGTTATGACCTTAGTGATAGCCTAGAACTTAATGGATGTGTCAGGGCGCTTAAAAAAGCCTTATATCAAGCCAAAGACATTAAACAGCTTGTACACCACTCTGACAGAGGCATACAGTATTGCAGTAATCAATACACGCAAATACTTAAAAGAAACAGCATTGGAATTAGTATGACCGAAGAAAATCATTGCTACGAAAACGCCATAGCTGAACGTGTAAATGGTATCTTAAAAGATGAGTTTTATCTCGACCAAACCTTTACTGACGTGGCCCATGCAAAAAGAGCTACAAAAAATGCAATTAATCTATACAACGAAATTAGATTACATTTATCTTTAGACTATAAAACACCTAATATGGTATATTTAAAAACAGCGTAAATTCAATTTTAACCTGTAGCCATATTTCAGGACAAGACATTTAGCAACTGTAAACTCTATTCAAGAACTAAAATTAACCGACTAGCAAAGTGAAATGTTGATAAAAAAATAAGCACTTATCCTATCCAATAATATGCACGCTTTCAACTAAATTTGTGAACTGTATTTTCTCGTTAGAGATACCAACAAATACATCCACTTATGACAGTTACCGAACTTATTAGCAAAGTATTTTTACCAATATCTCTCGCGATAATAATGCTCGGAATGGGGATGGGATTAATGCCTAGTGATTTTACTAGAATAGTGAAATACCCTAAAGCCATTTTGATTGGCCTTACAAATCAATTTATTTTGTTACCCATTATTGGTTTTTCACTAGCTGTGAGCTTCGATTTAAACCCAACTACGGCAGTTGGATTAATAATCTTAGCGTCTTGTCCTGGTGGGGTGGTTAGTAATCTAATAACCCGGGTATGTAAAGGAAATATTGCCTTATCAGTTACATTAACAGCTATTGCTAGTGTTTTAAGCATAATCACAATACCTTTTATTTTGTCTTTTGCAATAGAATATTTTGGTAAGGGAACTGACCTTATAATTAACTTGCCCATATTAGATACGATTGTTCAAATCATGATAATTGTTGTAATTCCTATTTCAACAGGAATGCTTATTCTTAGATTAAAACCCCATTTTGCAAAGCGAATGAAAAAACCAATGCATTTCGCTTCAATATTTATTTTTGTTTTAGTCTTCATAGCGGTAATCATCTCCAATTTAAGTTTGATTGGTAACGCTTTAATGGAAGTGGGCTTTGTTACACTGATATTAAATATTATTACAATGGGCGTAAGTTATTTAGTTAGTAAACTTCTTAAATTAAATATTGAGAATACCATTTCAATAACTATCGAGAGTGGTATTCAAAACGGAGCTTTGGCGTTTGTAATTGCTACTTCAATATTAAATAATATAGAAATGGCAATTCCAACGGTAGCTTATACGATATGGATGTTTTTAACTGGAGGTCTTCTAATGTGGCAACTTGGGAAATGCCCAAATACATCACTTAAACAAGTAAATGAAGCAAACCCAAATCATGTTGACTAAAACGTAGAATGTCGATTAGATTTAATTTAATAATGATTCAAATCACCAAAGTGACTCACGAAAATTTATTTTAAAGTATTCAAGAACTAATTGCTGAATAATCCGTTCCATATTTTTTTTTAATTTTGATGTTATGTTACCTAATCAGGTTCTTACAACAAAACTTAATCCTCCGTCCTATTTTCAAGAGTATTTTAAAAGGGATCGCTTAGAAGAACTTTTAGAAAAAAACAGCAATAGAATTGCAACAATCATTTGTGCAGGTGCAGGTTATGGAAAAAGTACTCTGGTAAGCCATTGGGTCGAAAACAAAAAGGCAATTTGGATTAGCTGTGATACTGAAATGAATGATCTGAAGGTATTAATTAGTTATATTACATACGGATTTATTAAAAATGAAATAAATCCCTTCCAGCTCACTTCAAAATTACTGGCTTCGCAATCACCCATAAGGGAAGAATTACTTTTCAATACCTTTTTGTCTGAAATCAATCTTATAAAAGAAAAAATTTATGTTGTTCTAGATGATTTTCATGTATTAAAAAACCAACAAACAATTAAGCTATTTCAGATATATTTTAGATTTCCGCCTGAAAATATTCATCTTGTTATTCTTACCAGGCAGAATCCTACATTTAATATTGAAAAGTACCGCATAAACCAATTACTCAATGAAGTTGGTGTATGTGATTTAAGCATAACGACTTCTGAACTTAAGATTTATGCCAAGTCAACGTTTAATTTAACTTTAAACGCATATCAAATAGACGCTATAAACCGTAGTACAGAAGGATGGTTCTTAGGCGTTAATCAACTTTTAATTTCTTATAAAGACTTAAAAACTCCTTTAGCAAAAAAGCTTCAGATTTTAAACCAACAACAATTCAACACTTATTTTATCGAAGAAGTTATCGGCCGTCAATCTAAGGATAATCAAAAAGTATTGTTTGTATGCTCCTTATTTAGCCGGTTCTGTAAAAATCTTATTTCTACTGTTTTGGATGATCTCGAATCAGGATTGTCATCAACTGTAATTTCGCAAACGCTTAAAAACAAGAATAATTTTATTATTAGTTTGGATACTGTTAATAAATGGTTTCGATTTCATCATCAATTTCAGGAGGCTCTTGAAGTGTATTTTAGCAACCATTTATTTGAAGATTTACGTTCTGATTGTCTCATATCAGGTGGAAAATGGTTAATCGCCAATAAGCTCTATGAGGAAGGGACGAGCAAAATGATTGCCTCAGGTAACAAAGAAATGGCTATATATCACCTTCAGAGCTTCAGGTATCAGTTATTAAATACAGACCAACATAACAGATTAGCTGAAATTTACAACCTATTTCCTGTAGCTGATCGTAAAAGTAATATAGAGCTACTCTTAATAAATGCGCATATTAGAGAAAATCAAGGAAAAATAAAACTTTTGCCAGAGATTAAAAAACAATGTGATGAGGCAATAAAAAAGGAGAAATTAAACAATCAGCAGTTGGGCGAATGCAAGTTGTGGAATGCCGTTATATTATACCATTCGGGTAAATACGTGGAGAGTTTAGGGTCTGTAAATCAAGCGCTAGCCTTATTGTCGGATAATGCCAAATCAGTTAAAACGTTTTCTTATGCATACAAAGCCTTTGCCTTGAATGCTTTAAATAAAAAAGATGAAGCATTAAATTTTTTAAATAGTAGATTAGACTTTTTGCATAAGTCAGAAACTCATAGCATTGTCCGTATTCTTTTTTGCAAAGTTGCAATATATAGGCTATATAGTGAATTAAAAAATTGCATACCCTTTGTTTCTCAGATTATAGATATAAGTGAAAGGTACGGTCATTATGAAACTTTGGGAATGGGACTTTATTTCCAGTTAGAGTATAATTATAGGACAGCGAATTGTTTAAAGTGTGAAGAATATTTTAAGAAAGCTCATGAATATAGGTATGGAATGCGTCCCTACTGGTATGCCAATATCCTAGGCATCAAAATTTATTGTAGCCTACATCAAAACTATAAAGGTCTTAAAGAGTCCATTCAACAACTAGATGAATTTAGTAAAGATTTAAATGCTGATAACATCTCTCAATTTAGAAATGTTATGCTAACAGAAGTAGCTTTGCGCGAGGGTAACTATGAGCAAGCACTTCAACTTTATAAGAAAAGCAGTTTTCACCTGTATGCACCTTTTCTGTATTACAATTTAACACAAATTACCGAATTAAAGGTATTGTTATATACCAATAAAACTAATGATTTAGAAACGTTTTATAAGGCTTCTAAAAGTTTATGGAAATTTGGTAGAGCCCAGCAACATTCAAATCTTTTATTACAGTTGAATATACTAAACGCTATTGCTTCTCATATGCAAGGTAAGACTAACGATGCTACAAACTATATGAGTGAAGCCCTAAGTATTTCAGAAGCAACAGGAGATCTCTTGGTATATAAAGAATTTTCTTATCACGTACTTGAGGTTTTAGTAAATATGGCTCAAAAGGCTGTTTCATCGTCATATTTGCGACGCGTTTTGTCCTTATTTGAAATTTCAGAACAAAATAAAACCGCTAGTAAGGACTCAAGCGTTTATCCACAAAATTTTCATAGTACTGAAAGTACTCAAGATATTATAGTAGAATCTATAGTACATAAAATAGAAATCCTTATCTCTAAACGCGAATTACAAATTTTAGAGCTCGTCGCAAAGGGATTTAAAAATAACGACATCGCTAATACACTTTTTATTTCTGTAGAAACCGTTAAAAAACACCTCTCAAGTGTTTACAAAAAGCTCAAGGTTAAAAACAGAATTGGGGCGGTGATTAAAGCTAAAAAGTTCAACTTATTAAAGTCCCAAGCCCCAAGCCCAGAGTCCTAAGCCCTAAGTTCTAAGTTCTAAAGTGCTAGAATTGAAAGTTATTACATTCTGGTTTTTCTTAAAATTTTCTTAAAATACAACTTTAGTGGTATTGTTTTAGTGGTGGCTTTTCATGAAATTTGAGAAGCTATGAATATTATTTTCCAGACTATGTGTTTCCCTCACACTTTCCTAAGGGTCAAGCCAGAAAAATACAATCAATGAAAACTCAAGACAGTATAAAAAAAGCGGCCGATCTATTGATAAAGGCT
>CAWZYX010000163.1:0-5384 GCA_963966315.1 uncultured Winogradskyella sp.
GGGTAAGTCTGCTTTTTTATGGCGATGGATCTCTTTAAAAAGTAAGTCTGGGACCATTTATTTTTTCTTGGGAAGCGAAATGGTGGACAAGCGGCAAATTGAAATTAAATTATCAGCATCGTCAGTGATCCTGATATCGAGGAGCTGTGTTGTTCTGCCCTTATGCAGGAAGCTGGCTTTGGCATAGACAAAACCATTCTTGACACTTTTCAAGTGATTGGCCGTTATTTCAGTACCACGCACAAAGAATTCTTCGGTATTTGTGAATACATGGGCAGCAAAGGAACCTACACTTTCTGCCAAGGCAGCGGTTGCACCACCATGTAGCAGACCATCGGGTTGATGTACCCTTGGCGTTACAGGCATCCTGGCGATCACATAATCTTCACCAAAATCAGTCATCTCGATCTCAAGTGTCTCCAAAAGTGTATTCTTACTGATCCTATTGGCCTGTTCCAGCAATTCTTTTTTAGATATTTGCATTGTATATTCTCTTTTTTAAGCAACACAAAAATACTTAAAGTCTTATGAATAGCCGGATAGAAGAAAAAGAAATCAGTTTTGCATTTACCAACTCCTACTCCACCCTTAACGAACACACCGAGGCCACTAAAAACATATGGTTTGTCTGTCATGGAATGGGTTATTTAAGTCGCTATTTTTTGAAATACTTTAAAGATCTAAACCCCACTGAAAATTATATTATTGCACCACAGGCACCCTCAAAATACTATCAGCAACCCAAAATGCATGTAGGTGCCAACTGGCTCACCAGGGATAATACTGAAATGGGTATCAATAACATTATCAACTATTTTGATGCGCTTTTTGAGAGAGAGCCTCTTGACCAGACGGATAAACTTATTGTTCTAGGTTATTCGCAGGGGGTTAGCGTGGCCATGCGGTACATCGCCCGTCGCAAAATTCAGTGCCAGCAGTTAGTTCTTCATTCCGGCGGTATCCCGAAGGAATTGACCAGTGCAGATTTTGAGCATTTGAATAAGGAGACGAAAGTACGACTCATTTACGGAACTGAAGATGAATACCTTGATGACCAGCGTATAAAGGAGGAAACGAACAGAGCTCGAAAACTATTTGGAAATCGACTTGAAGTTGTGCCATTTGATGGTCCTCACGTCGTGAACGTACAATTGATTAATGCACTACTAAATTGACAATTACAACTTATAAGAAGGCATTTAAATTAATAAATATCTTCGTGAAACTATTTCACTTTTTATCAACCTAGAAATTTCCTTGATGTCTTAATAAAAGGTGGTCAACTCGGTGGTTGTTATATAAAATTCATACCTTTAGTTACTAGGAATTAAATATTACGAATATGAAAAGGTTTTTCTGGTCACTACTGCTAACTATGACCTGTTATATGTCTGTTGCTCAAGGCACCTTTAAGATTGGACTGGTTGGCGGGATCGCTACTGATGATGCAAATACGTTCTCCGATTTTGCACTTGGCATTGATACCTACTACATGTTCAACAAAAAAAGGGCTCTTTTGAATATTGGACCGACCGTCGGTTTCAGAAATTATTTTGCTTCAGGAACCGATCTGGACGATATTCAATTTCTACCTCTTGGTGCTGCTGCAAGGATCAGAATACTGGGGATAAGCGCCGGATTGGATGGTGGGTACGCCATTGGTCTAAATGATAATCTTGACGGTGGATTTTATTGGAGACCCATTTTGGCCTTCAGTATCATAAGACTCTTTGAATTAAACTTTTCTTATGAAGTGGTCTATGATGAGTTAAACTGGGCCAATTTCAATATGGGTTTCCTTATTCAGATCTAGTGGAAAGCCACATACTTCAAATCTATCCGGTGATGTGATATCCTCCATCTACATGTCTGATCTCACCGGTTATACGGGTCTCGGGCCGGAACAAATGTACCACTTCATAGGCAAGGTCCTGAGGCAAGGCATTCCCCAGAGGGCTCATTTTATTGGATATTTTAAGATCTTCCTCATTCAAAGTTGCATTCCCAGCTTTACTTCCCATGTAAGGAGAAAACCGTATGGCATTCACCCGGATACCATAATTTCGTCCCAGTTCATCTGCCAACTCAATTGAAATACGTTCCAGTGCCGCTTTTGCGATACTAATATTTCGGTAGGGATGAAATGTTACCTTTTCAGCTGCTACATAGCTAAGAGAACATATAGAGGCACCTTTATTAAGCACGCCGTGTTTGATCAGGAAATGGCTTAGCCTGATCAATGAGTAAGCCGAAACATCCATGGTATCACAAAACTCTTCTTTGGTTACTTCCAGGAGCGGCTTCACTTCCTTATTGCGAATGGTTTTATCCATGGCAATGGCGTGTAAAAAGCCATCTAGTTTAACGCCTTCTTTTGCCAGTTGACTGGCAAAGTCCTCCATATGCTCATCTATGGTCACGTCAAGTACTTCGGTCCTGACCTCTCCCAGGCCAGAGTGCACGGCAGTCTTAAAATCCTGAAAATTCCTATCGAGAAATAATTGCGCCCTCTCTGAAAGATGTTTATGAAATAGACTTACTCCCAGACCTGTGCAGACCACATCTCCCCCATTTCGTTTTATTTCCTTGGCCACATACATTGCCAGAGAATGTTCATCTGCAATTCCCGTTATCAGAAAGGTTTTTTGTCTTAGCATAATTAATAGTTCTTTAATTTAGTATTTGTAAAGTGCGCTACCCCATGTCCATCCTGCCCCAACAGCTGCAAATAGGAGTAGATCTCCGGGTTGCAGATCATCTTCCTTCATTACTTCGTCCAATACAATAGGGATGGTACCTCCCGAGGTGTTGGCGTACTTATCCATATTGGTCTTAACCTTCTCAAAAGGCATCTTAATTTTTCGGGCAATCTCTTTTAAAATACCGATACTGGGTTGGTGGGGAATCATGTATTTGATATCTTCAATTGCGGTATCGGTGTACTCCAATAGCTCCTTAATGTTTTCCGGTACCACTTGGGTAGCTGTAGAATAAACAGCCTTCCCATTCATTTGAAAGTAATGCTGTCTGGCTGCCACTGTTTCTGCGCTAGCGGGCATCTCAGACCCCCCGGCCGGAACCGTAAAATGTTCCTTCCCCGATCCATCTGCATGCAAAATAAATTTCACAAAACCCTTGTCTTCTGTGGTTTGTGACAAAACTATGGCTCCTGCCCCATCCCCAAAAAAAACTGCATCTCGTCTTTCCCAATCAATGATAGTTGAAAATGTATCTGCGCCAATAACCAGGACGTGTTTATACATGCCCGTTTCTACAAACTGCACCCCGATGGAGGTGGCAAACAAAGCCCCCGAACAGACGGCCGAGATATCAAAAGCCACCGCATTAGGGGCTTGCATCTTTTCCTGAACAAAACAAGCACAGGAGGGAGCGATGCGGTCGGGAGTGGCGGTTGCCACGATGATCAGGTCGATATCCTTAACTTCTAAACCGGCATCTTCGATGGCCTTTAAGCCAGCTTTGGCAGCCAAATCGCTGGTCGTTTCCCCTTCGGCGATTCGGCGTTCTCTTATACCAAGGGTATTGTATATCCATTCGTCAGACGAACCTACAGCATCAAAAAATTGATTGGGGATGATTTTCGGAGGTGCATAAGAACCGGTCCCTGAGATATAAGCCTTCAACATATTTCATAATTTTTGTTAAAACTGACCAATTATTATGAAAGAAAAAACTAAAAACTTAAGAAATATTCTTTTTTGTTAAGTTTTCAACGAAAATGTAAAGAATTGTGAATTTTAGTCTGTGATGAAGAGAAATGATCTGTGTTTATGGCTCAGGAGAAATAAAACTAAAAAATCAGGCCGCTGTGATCAGTTTATCGACAATTTGCTTTACCGGAAGAATTTCGGTCGTGTGTTCGATACTGGGCCCTGCTACCCAGACCGTTTTATAGGTAGCCTTTTTTGCCGCTTTTTCTGTAGCGCGCATACCTATGGAAAAACGAATCATTTTTACCCACTTCTTCAGTTTCTTATTTTTGTTAAGCATGCGCTCCAGCCAGGGAGATTTAGTACCAATCTTCTGAACATAGGGAGTATTAATGACGGTACAGGGCGTACCAGAAATGCGTTCGGTCATAACTATATCCGCAGCACCGTAGTCCACACAGGCTTGTTTATACTCTTGGGTCACTGCTGCTTCTTCCGAAGCAATAAAGGGAGACCCAACGGAGACCCCTGCTGCCCCATAACTCATCATTCTTACAATATCTGCCTTGCACCCTACCCCACCGGCTGAGATGACCGGAATGGAACAGTTGGCATTCAATTCTTTGATCAGCTGCTCAGGTCTATAAGTTCCTCTGTGGCCACCTGCCTCATTGTTAACGGCGATTAGGGCATCTGCTCCCAATTCCTCTACTTTTTTTGCAAACTTGAGGTCAGTGACGTCGCAAAATACCTTTATCCCTGCGAGATGTGCCTGTTTGATGGTTTCTGCCGGACTTCCAAGCGAGGTGATGATGAAATCGCAACCCTCCTCACATAAGACCTCCAGTTGTCCTCTGTACTTGACATTGGACTTATTGACAATTAGATTAAAACCAAATGATCCTCCCGGCACTTTAGAGGCTTTAAGCTCGCGTATTGCCAATCGCAACTCCTCCAATGAGCGGTAATTGAGAGCAGGAATACACCCGGCAATACCGGATTCCATGGCCGCTTTGACCATTGCTGTATTGGACACTAAAAACATCGGTGCCTGGATGATGGGGTGTTGAATGTCTAATATTTCCGTAAGTTGCTTCTTTGATGTCATAAGGATAAGATTTGGACCATTTCTTTTTGCACGGGTTGCCTAATTCTTATTTATTGGTCCAAAAATTAATTCTGTCTTATTAGTTCTACTTCCACCGTAAAAACTGCCTGTGCCGAGTTTGGTCCGTCTTCAAAATTCTGGACCCTTTCGGAGCCCAAGATGATGGTATCACTGTCGATCTCCTGATATGTGATGGCTACTGTGATGCCCTGGGGTTCTTCCTGAGCAGCTGTAAATTGCAGCTCCGAATCCACAAAAGACCACTGACCATCGCCAAACAAAGAAAATTCCTCGAAGTAAGGATCCAGATCATCACAAATTGTTTCCACAAAAAAATCACCGTTCGAATCAAAAGTCATCGGATCGGTCATAAACTCAATAAAATAGTCCGAATCGATGTAATTACTGGTACAGGTTCGGGAAAAGGAGTTTCCATTCTGCAAAAAATCCGTTTGTATTGTAAAGACAACATCACTTCCTTTCCAAAGTCCAACAATATTTTCCTCGGCCGTTTGACCATCTGAAGCTTCATCTGAACTGCAGGCATATAGACACAAGCAGAGGATCAGCAATCTAAAGACTGTCTCTTATACACATCTGACGCT
>CAWZYX010000164.1:0-5380 GCA_963966315.1 uncultured Winogradskyella sp.
GTACCATAGCAACACTACCACTGAATACTTTTTTATAATGCGATTCAGACATAAAATTAACTTTTAAATTAAGTACCTATAAGATACAAAAAAAAAGCTATTTAAAACCAGATCTGTTTAACTAGGCATTAAAATATTTGCTGTCCCAAATGGCGCTGTTAAAGTTTTTTCCTGCGGCAAAACCATAGTAGATAACAATGGCGGCAACTGATTTAAACATAAAAAAGAAAACCATCCAAAATTCTGCTGCGCTCATTTGGTCAGTAAATAATCCATTTGGCACCAGACAGGTTGCAAGAAAGCTTACTATAAGTGTTAGAACCACAAGGTTTTCAAAGTTTTTAAATGGCAGCATAAGAAGTTTGCGAAACGGATTAAGGTCGTTGCCCCATTTGTGAATTAAATAATAGTATCCATTTCCAATCGGAGCGAATAGAAGTGGATCGTCTGCATTTTCTAACTTGAATAATTTACTGGGAGCAATTATTTTATATCCGTTTAATTCAGTACCGTGTATCTTTTCGAGCTGTTTTATTTTACTAAGAGCTTCATAAGGTAATTCACCTTTAAAGTACTTGGAATCTAAAAATCTTAGTCGGTAATCAATACAAATGCGTTTGATTTGTTCAATGTGGTATATGTGTTCTGTTTCCAGACGATCGAACACAAAATCGTTTTCCTGGGTGGTCGAACCACTGGAAAGGTTTTCAATGATTAGTTCATCCTTAGCATTGTCGGCCGCTAAGATGGCCTCTACTTCCTTTAAGACATCGGCCTCAGAACTAGTTCTCGACCTTTGACGTCTTAAACGATCTTCAATATTTGTTCGTTTCAACATCATAGCGCTTTTTGCTACTAAATTAATAAGGATAAAACGTTTACACAAGTGTTCTAATAAATCCTTTGGTCTTGTTTAAGCAGAACATTCTTTACAGGTGAAATTTTCAGTATTCATTAAACAAAGATTGAGCTATATATCTCTCGAATTCTAAAAATAGTTTTGAACCTATAAAGAAACTCTATTTATTTATAGACAGATAGGATGTTTCTTCTTTCAACTAATAGACATATTTCTTAATTTTAGGAAAACTAATTAATAGGATCGTTTTAAAAATTATCAATTATGGACAGTACAAATAATTATGACATTAACGCCGATGCGGGCAAATGCCCTTTCTTAAGTGGAAAACAGCACACTGTAGGAGGAGGAGGTGTTAAAAATCGCGATTGGTGGCCCAATGAGTTAAAGCTGAATATTCTCCGCCAGCACGCGAAAAAAAATGATCCCTTGACCGAAGATTTTAACTATGGCGAGGCCTTTAAGAGTATTGACTATGACGCTCTAAAAAAGGATCTTACAGACTTAATGACTGATTCTCAGGAGTGGTGGCCGGCAGACTATGGCCATTACGGAGGGCTTATGATAAGAATGGCGTGGCACTCGGCAGGAACATACCGAGTAGGTGATGGTAGAGGAGGGGCAGGAACCGGAAACCAACGCTTCGCGCCCATTAATAGTTGGCCGGATAACGGTAATCTTGACAAGGCCAGATTATTGTTATGGCCTATTAAAAAGAAATACGGAAGAAAAATATCATGGGCGGACTTAATGATCCTTGCCGGAAATGTGGCATTGGAGTCTATGGGCTTCCCCACCATGGGTTTTGCTGGAGGACGTGAGGATATTTGGGAGCCAGAGCAGGATGTTTACTGGGGTTCTGAAACAGAATGGGGAGCCAATGAAGAACGTTATAAAGATGACGGTCAATTGGAAGATCCTCTGGCAGCGGTAATGATGGGTTGGATCTATGTAAATCCAGAAGGACCCAATGGAAATCCCGATCCGATGGGCTCTGCGAAAAATATTAGGGAAACCTTTGGCAGGATGGCCATGAACGATGAAGAAACCGTGGCCCTTGTTGCCGGAGGGCATACCTTTGGTAAGGCTCATGGTGCAGCAGACCCGAATAAATATGTAGGGCCTGAACCCCATGGTGCTCCAATTGAGCAAATGAGTACTGGTTGGAAGAATACATTTAAAACAGGAGTCCTTGAAAATGCTATCACTAGTGGGATAGAGGGTGCATGGACACCCAATCCGACGCGGTGGGATGCAGATTATTTTGATGTCCTTCTTAACTACGACTGGGAACTTACCAAGAGTCCGGCGGGAGTCCATCAGTGGACACCGACAGCAGAATCTAAAGCACGAATGGCGCCAACAGCTGATGGTAGTGGTAAACAGGCCCTGATGATGACTACAGCTGATATAGCACTAAAAACAGATCCTGCTTACTTAGAGATATCAAAGAAATTCCATAAGGACCACAAGGCGTTTGAAAAAGCTTTTGCTAGAGCTTGGTTTAAATTGACACATCGCGACATGGGGCCTAAAGACCGCTATTTGGGTCCTGAGGTACCAACTGAGGAGCTGATCTGGCAGGATCCGATACCTAAGGTGAATTACCATTTAAGTGAATCAAGCATTGAACAGTTGAAGAAAATGGTATTAGCGTCCGGTTTATCCATCTCCGAATTGGTAAAAACGGCTTGGGCATCTGCTTCTACGTTCCGTGATTCTGATAAACGTGGTGGTGCAAACGGTGCTAGAATTCGACTAGAGCCGCAACGCAGCTGGGCGGTGAACAACCCTAAGGAATTAAATAAGGTACTCACAGTGCTTGAGGCGATTCAGAAGGAGTTTTCTGAGGAGATCTCCATGGCAGACTTAATAGTTTTGGCTGGAAATGCAGCAGTTGAAGAAGCAGCAAAAAAGGCGGGCTATGATGTGAATGTGCCTTTTTCACAAGGTAGAGGAGATGCCAGTCAGGAGCAAACAGATATTGAACAATTTAATTATTTAAAACCCCTTGGTGATGGTTTTAGAAATTATGTAAATCCAAATTTAGATGTCAAAGCAGAAGATCTTCTGGTAGATAAGGCAAACCTAATGGCTTTATCCATTCCTGAAATGACTGTTCTAGTAGGTGGAATGCGTGTGTTGGGTGCCAATTATGATGGATCATCTCATGGTGTTTTTACAGAGAGAGTAGGTACACTCTCCAATGATTTCTTTAAGAATCTGGTAGACATGACCTATACATGGCAGGCCACTTCAGAGGATGATCGACTTTTTGAAGGTCGTGATCGCAGAACAGGACAAGTGGTATTCACAGGAACTCGAGCAGATTTGATCTTTGGCTCAAATACGGAATTGAGAGCTGTATGTGAGGTGTATGCTGCTGACGACGCAGAAGAAAAATTTGTACAGGATTTCATAAAAGCATGGACTAAGGTAATGGATGCTGATCGTTTTGATCTGAAAACCTCATAAATTAAAAGTTGAATGTTTAGGAATGCGAGCTTGGTTCTCGCATTTCTTTTTTATCATGACACTTATGGATACTGTAGCACAGTTATTTTCGGCCATCAGTTCAGGCGATCAGAATCGCCTGGAATCTCTTCTGGCTGTCGACCCTTCCTTAGTTGGCGCAAAGGACCAAAGAGGCTTTACCCCTTTAATTTTTGCCACCTATTTTGGAAACGATCGGGCTACCCGATCCCTTATTAACAACAACGCAGATTTGGATCAAAAAGATGCCTCTGGCAATACTGCACTTATTGGAGTAAGTTTTAAAGGGAATGTTGCTTTAGCAAAAATGCTGCTGGAGGCAGGAGCTTATGTGAATGCTCAAAACAACCAGGGAACAACTGCTTTGAGTTTTGCAGCTCAGTACAATAAAAAAGAGGTTGTGGCTCTGCTCATTAAGTTCGGGGCTGACAAAACCATTATGGACCAGGAAGGGCGGACACCTGCGGACCATGCGTTAGCCAAAGGTTTTCAAGAACTGGTAGAACTGCTCCGTTAAGCACATTTCAATTATGTAGATAATAAAAAGCCAGCTGATGTAAATACGTCAGCTGACTTTATTGGATACTAATTAAAAACCTAAAATTTAATTAACAGCACTTAACACTCTGTTCATAAATTTATTAAGTGCTTCTTTTTGCGGAGCCCCCTCTTTAACCATCTTATTAACTTCAAGGGCGCCATACATATTAGAGATCAATTCACCAATCACATCCAACTCTTCATCCTTAATGGAAGGAATCTCGGTTAAATGTTCTAGGGTTTCAATAGTCTCTAATACATAATCTTCATCATTCTCAGCAATAAACTGAGTTAACTGCTTAATAATTGGTAGTCTCATATCTTAGTTATTCGAATCAACGAGTTCTTTTAAAACTTCGTACTTATTAGTTTGCACCTGATCAACAAAACTTCCGTTTCTAAAGGTTGCGAATGTAGGTAAGTTATCTACCTTAGCCAGTTTTCTACTTCCTGGAAACTTTTCAGCATCGGCTATGACAAAAACCGTATCTGTGTGTTCTGCCGCTAGTTTCTTAAACTTAGGCTTCATTATTCTACAGTTACCACACCATCCAGCTGAATACTGCACCACTACAGAGTCGTTTTCAGCAACAATGGTTTCCAGATTATCCTGATCTAATTCTTTAAGCATAGCAAATAATTTTTTTAGTTCATGTGAGCAGCCAAGTAATCCGCCGTGTCCTTGGCATTCGGTTTCATGGCCTCTTTTCCTTCTTCCCAGTTAGCAGGACACACCTCGCCTTTTTCCTGTACATGTGTGTAAGCATCTATTAGTCTTAAATACTCATTCACATTCCGTCCTATTGGCATGTGATTGATGCCTTCATGTACAACCGTTCCTTCTTCATCGATTATGTAGGTTGCTCTGTATGTGACGTTGTCTCCTTCTACCTGAACGGTACCGGTTTCTTCGTCGTACACCTCATTAATGATATCCAGGATACCTAATACACTGGATAAATTTCTGTTGCTATCGGCTAATATTGGATAGGTAATACCTTCGATACCGCCGTTATCCTTGGCTGTATTTAACCAGGCAAAATGTACTTCAGCTGTATCACAGGACGCTCCAATAACGATGGTATTGCGCTTTTCAAATTCTGGTAAGGCGGCCTGGAACGCGTGAAGTTCTGTGGGGCACACAAAAGTAAAATCTTTTGGATACCAGAACAGCAAAACTTTTTTCTTGTTTTTGGTCGCTTCTTCTAAAATATTAATTTGTAATGTATCCCCCATATCATTCATGGCGTTTACAGTAATGTTTGGGAATTTTTTTCCAACGTAAGACATAGTGTATTGTTTTATTCGTTTATACAAAGTTAAGCCCCTGTCAAGGGTCGTTTTAATGCTCTGACATTGCAAAAATAAATACTGATATAAGCCTTAAAAATGATAAGTATCAATTCTTGTTTTTTTTGAGAATTTGATAAAATCATTGTGCCAAGGTTAAGCCTTTAGCAGATATAAACCACAAGAAATAGGAATATG
>CAWZYX010000165.1:0-5374 GCA_963966315.1 uncultured Winogradskyella sp.
GAGATCAGCCTCGGTCTCGTGGGCTCGGAGATGTGTATAAGAGACAGATACAGGTCCTTCAAATTTTATGTTAGAAAAAACTTATAATTTAAATCTACATACCTGTGCGTATGGCCTCCACAGGATCCAGACGCGAAGCCGAAATGGCAGGGATGGCACCGGAGATGAGCCCGATAAACATTGCCAGACTAAAGCCCAGGATCATATTGCCAAAAGAAAGGACAAACTTAAAGTCACTGGCCATACCATTAGCGGCAAGAGTCATTAGCCAAACCAGGGCAAGACCTACCAGTCCTCCCACACCGGCCAGTATGATGGCTTCAAACAAAAACTGGAAAAGGACAAACCTGTTCTTGGCCCCCATTGATTTCTGAATACCGATCAGATTAGTGCGCTCCTTGACACTTACAAACATAATGTTGGCAATGCCAAACCCACCCACCAGCAAAGAAAAGCCCGAGATCATCCAGCCAATGGTATTAAGCACGGCGATGATGCTGTCAATAAAGGAAACAAAACCCGAAATCTTTGTGATAAAAAAATCATCCACCTCGTCTGGCTTGCGCCCTCTGTGGTTCCTGAATTTTTGTTTGAGCACTTCTTCCAGTGCAGCCATATCGGTACCATCCTCGGGTTTCAGCAGGACTGCGCCCTTAAGGCCCGTTTTGGAGACACGCTGAAACTGCCGCACAAAGTTAACAGGCAGGATGATCTGCTCGTCCGGCGAATCGCCAAAGCCGGGATCTCCCTCCTTACGCAGAACGCCGATCACTGTGACCTTTCTGCCGTAAACACGCACCTGTTTGCCAAGAGGGCTGAGGTTGCCAAAAAGCGTTTCGGCAATGGCGTGGCCGAGGACCACCACAGGAGCTCCTGTATCGGCTTCGGCCTCTGTGTAAAAACGGCCCTGTACGACCTTGAGGTTGCTGATCTCATAAATGTCCCTGGTGGAAGGAACGATCTGCACATTTTCGGCACTTTCAGACTGATACCTGATGGTTTCAAAACTACCAAACATCACATAGGCCACGGCATCCACATCGCCAATATTGCGCCTTAGAAATTGATAGTCCGAATATTCGATTTCAGAAAAATTCTCACGTACCCAGCGGGGTACCTCGGTGGGACCAAACGAAAAATTGGTAACGTAGATGGTATTGGTGTCAATGCCTTCCAGCCCCTCCTTAATGTTTCGGTCCAAAGAGTCCACAGCAGCCAGGACGGCAATGATCGAGAAAATCCCAACCGTCACGCCTAGCAACGATAAAAAGGTTCTGAGTTTGTTGTTCCTCAGGGCATTAATGGCAAAAGTCAGGCTTTCTTTTAATAATCGAAAATAGACCAGCATAAAGGAAGTAGGGTTTCCAGGTTACTGATAGGACGTTTTCAACAGTGACTTGTTACAAAAAAAAGCAACAAATGGGCTGCACAGGAGCCTATTCCTTAAACAAATCTGTATTTTTGCAACTTAAATTTTTAGATGGCACACCAATGAATCAAAAGCAGATAGGATCGGCACTCATTTCAGTATTTGACAAAGAAGGTCTGGACGACATTGTTCAGGAATTGAATTCACTAGGGGTCACCATTTACTCCACCGGAGGGACGGAAAAATACATCCGTGATCTCGGGGTGGATGTAGTGGCCGTGGAAGAGGTAACTTCTTACCCTTCCATACTTGGTGGAAGAGTAAAAACCCTGCACCCGAAGGTGTTTGGAGGGATTCTCAACAGACAGGACGTGGCCTCAGACGTTGCAGAACTGAAGCAGTACGAAATTCCCCAGCTGGACCTGGTGATTGTAGATCTGTATCCTTTTGAAAAAACAGTGGCTTCAGGAGCTGGTGAACAGGATATCATTGAAAAGATTGATATCGGTGGCATCTCCCTTATCAGAGCAGCGGCCAAGAATTACAAGGATACCATTTGTGTGGCCAGCAAGACCGATTACAAGGCTCTTGCCGACCTCCTGAAGGAAAAGCAGGGAATTTCCGATATCGAAGACCGGAAGCTGTTTGCAACCAATGCCTTTAATGTATCATCGCATTACGATGCAGCCATTTTCAATTACTTCAACGCAGATCACAAACAGCCTGTATTGAAAATAAGTGAAACCCACGGACAGGTTTTGCGCTATGGTGAGAACCCACACCAAAAGGGCTATTATTTTGGTGACTTTGATGCCGTTTTTGATAAACTACACGGTAAGGAGCTAAGCTATAACAACCTGCTGGACGTGGATGCGGCTGTGAACCTCATCCATGAGTTTAAGGGAGAGGCGCCCACATTTGCCATTCTCAAGCACAACAATGCCTGTGGTCTGGCCCAGAGAGATAAGGTGGCAGACGCCTACCGAGATGCACTGGCAGGAGACCCCGTGTCGGCCTTTGGCGGTATCCTCATCTGTAATTCAAAAATTGACCTGCCTACGGCAGAGGAGATCCACAAGCTTTTTTGCGAGGTGGTGATCGCTCCTGCTTACGACGAGGAGGCCCTGGCCGTTCTAAAAGGCAAGAAGAACAGGATCATCCTGGTGCTGAAGGACTTTGAGGTGCCTTCTACTATTGTGCGCAGTTGTTTAAATGGCGTGCTGGTACAGGATCGCGACTACATCACAGATGGTCGTGATCATCTGGAGACCAGGACACAGAAAGCACCTACCGAGGCAGAGATCGAAGACCTGCTTTTTGCTTCCAAGATCTGCAAGCACACCAAATCCAATACCATTGTTCTGGCAAAGAACAAGCAGCTCTGTGCCAGTGGAACCGGGCAAACTAGCAGGGTGGATGCACTTAACCAGGCCATCCATAAAGCCGTGAGCTTTAATTTTGACCTCAATGGGGCCGTTATGGCCAGCGACGCCTTCTTTCCCTTTCCCGATTGTGTGGAAATCGCAGACAAGGCTGGGATCACTGCAGTGATACAACCGGGGGGCTCCATCAAGGACCAGCTAAGCATTGATTATTGCGATGCCAATGGTATGAAAATGGTGTTTACAGGAACGCGTCATTTCAAGCATTAACAGGCGTTTATAATTAATTGGTAAAACAACATCCAATCTATTTTATATTTCGTATAATTTGTTACATTTACGATGAATCGGCACGCAGTGCTTAACCCAAATGATAATACCACCATAGCCCATGGGATTTTTTGATTTTCTCACCGAAGAGATCGCTATAGATCTTGGAACTGCCAATACTTTAATAATTCACGATGATAAAGTTGTAGTAGACAATCCCTCTATCGTGGCACGCGATCGCATAAGCGGTAAGATCATCGCTGTTGGCAAGGAAGCCAATATGATGCAAGGTAAAACCCATGAGAACATCAAGACCATCCGGCCGTTAAAAGACGGTGTGATTGCCGATTTTGACGCTTCCGAGCAGATGATCAGTATGTTCATCAAGAACATTCCGGCGCTAAAAAAGAAATTCTTCAACCCTGCCTTGCGCATGGTGGTCTGTATCCCTTCGGGTATTACCGAGGTAGAGATGAGGGCAGTGAAGGAATCTTGTGAGCGAGTGAATGGTAAGGAAGTGTATCTCATTCACGAGCCCATGGCGGCAGCTATAGGTATTGGGGTGGACATCATGCAGCCCAAGGGGAACATGATCGTTGATATAGGCGGAGGTACCACCGAGATCGCCGTGATCGCCCTTGGCGGAATCGTCTGCGATAAATCTGTTAAGGTGGCAGGAGATGTCTTTACCAATGATATCATTTACTACATGCGCACGCAGCACAACCTTTACGTGGGGGACCGCACAGCCGAAAAGATCAAGATACAAATCGGTGCTGCTACCGAAGATCTCGAGTTACCACCCGAAGACATGAGTGTGCAGGGGCGGGACCTCCTAACCGGAAAACCCAAGCAGGTATCCATTTCCTACAGGGAGATTGCCAAAGCACTGGACAAGTCCATCCTGCGTATTGAAGATTCTGTGATGGAGACCTTATCACAAACCCCACCCGAACTGGCAGCCGATATTTACAATACAGGTATCTATCTGGCCGGTGGTGGGTCCATGCTGCGCGGTCTGGACAAACGATTGTCGCAGAAAACAGACCTGCCGGTGTACATCGCCGAAGATCCTCTAAGAGCCGTGGTGCGAGGTACCGGTATAACGCTAAAGAATTTATCTAAATACAAAAGCGTATTGATCAAATAAACCTCTGAATGCAGCAAATCATCAACTTTGTAATTAGGAACAAAGCCTTTTTATTGTTTTTATTACTATTTGCTGTCTCCTTAGGACTTACTATACAAACCCATCACTACCATAAAAGTCAGTTTATTAGCTCTGCCAACCGACTCACAGGTGGCACCTACAGCGTCTTTTCGTCCATTAGCCAGTATTTTGACCTGAAAAGTGAAAACAAACGCCTGGTGGAGGAAAACCAGAGACTGCGAGAACAGCTGCTCAATGCACCGAGTGAGCAGGGGAGCAGGGCAACGGTCACTCTTGATACCGTTTACGAGGTGATCCCTGCAGAGGTATTCAAAAACAGCTATTCCGGAAATTATAACTTCATCACCATCAATAAAGGAAGCCGGGATTCTATTCGGCCAGATTTTGGTGTGATCACGGACAAAGGGATCGTGGGCATAGTAGACCAGTCCAATAGCAAGTACTCCAGGGTCATCTCCATCCTCAATAAAAACAGCAGGATCAATGCCCAGCTAAAGTCCAGCAACCATTTTGGTTCCCTTGTATGGGACGGAGGCTCCCCCAATACGGTTCAACTTGTGGATGTATCTAAATTTGCGGGCGTCCAAATCAATGATACAGTGATCACGGGTGGCCAGTCGGCAATTTTTCCCAAGGGCATCGGGATTGGAACGGTTAAGGACATTAAATCAGATATTGGTGGAGACACCTATCAATTGCAGATAGCGCTTTTTAACGACATGACCGATCTGGGATTTGTGTATGTCATTAACAACAAGGATGCCCTAATGGTACGTGAAATAGAGGAAGAAAAGGATGAATAGCAGTACGTTTGGTTTTGTGTCTAGGTTTGTAGGATTGGTACTTCTGCAGGTACTCATTTGCAATCACATCAATTTCTTTGGATACATCAACCCCTACATTTACATTGTTTTTATTTTGGTGTATCCCTCGCAGAATGTGAGAACCAATTTCTTGCTTTCTTCCTTTTTTCTGGGCCTGGCGGTGGATATTTTTTCGGACTCGGGAGGTATACACGCTGCTGCTTCAGTTACCGTTGCTTTTCTGCGCCCCGGTTTTCTTAAAATCTGCTTTGGCTCTCTGTACGACCACTCTTCCATAAGATTTGGCAACGCCGAATTTGGCGCCCTCCTCTCGTACATAAGCCTGATGGTGTTTACCCATCACTTAGCTGTCTCTTAT
>CAWZYX010000166.1:0-5350 GCA_963966315.1 uncultured Winogradskyella sp.
CATTAAACTACCACCAAGATTAATATATCCCAAGACACTAAAGTCATATTTTGGAATTAGCCAAATCGAAAAAATTGAATTGATTAAAACTACAATAATTATATAAATAGTTAATTGTAATGTTTGCTCTTTAGCTTCAAGCCTCTTCTGTAAGATGATAGCAATCTGCCAAATTACAGCACTTAATGCAATTGGAAGTATTAATTTCTTCAATATCCCTAAAGCATGGGCATCAGATATCCCCAGATAATCCCCTAGAATATAATCCTGAAAAAAGTATACAGCACACAATAAAGGTGTGCAAACTATAAACAAATACAACAATGCCCTTTTTAACGCCCTCGTGAACAAATGACCATCCCCTTCGCTATGAATATTCATTAAGAGTGGTTGAAAGACACTGTTGATAGGGTTAACAACCTGTATGAAAACCTTAAAGATAACATCGTAAACAGCAGCATAGTATGCTAGAACAGCGGGGCCTACAAAGTAATTTAGAATATACTTATCTACACCATTGGTTCCTGGAGAAAACACCATCCAAACACTTAAAGGAATGCCAAAGAAAAAAAACTTTTTAACTAACTGGAAATCCACCTTTATATTGACTTTAAAATCATTGATCCTCAATGATTTCTTAAGATATAGATATGACAGAAAATAACTCACAAGAAGTCCGCTAAAAATAACCTCAATTGATTGGAGATACGGCACAAGCCTAAAAAAATAGGTGGCAATTAAAAATGATAATAACCTGATAATTTCAGCCAAAGTATATTCTAGCGGCCTTATTTCAGATTGTCTCTCAATTAATAGCGAGGTATACCTACATGCAAAAACATAGGCCACCCCCAATAAAGCATAGACTAAAAACGAACTGCTTGTACTAAGACTAAAGGATACTGTAAGTAACAGAGGTATTACTGAAAGGAGAGAAAAAATATAACTGATATTGTGCGCTTTCTTATAAAATTGGTCTCGATTTGCAAAGTCACCATGAAACTTGATAATTGATTGATTAATCCAACCGATTGATCCTGATATAAAAATTAGAAAAGTAACATAGGTTAGAATGTATTTACCATAATTCTCGCTGCCAAACCATCTAATAAATAACGGAATGATCATCAATGATATCAAAGCTGTTATAGCTTTTCCAACAAAATAGACAAGAACCTTATGTCCTACTGACTTAAGCATTAACCTTAGATTTCAAAGGGAGCAGATGATTTAAAAATAAACTAAGACCTAAAGCATACATCATAACACCATTCATTCTATTAAAGAGATTTTCAATGAATAAATTAACTACAATCACTAACAAATAAGCCATAAATAATTTGTTTTCCGTTTTAATAGCAAGTCTCATATTTAAGACTATCGAAATAATGAACAATAGCAACAACAACGGTCCGCCAGCTAACAACAGATTAAAGTAGTAATTGTGTGTGTTTAATTTTTTTTCGAAAAATGTAGAGAATAGATCTTCATTAGACCTGCTTAAATAGGCCTCATTCAGTTTGTCTTGGACGTCACCAATACCGTAGCCAATGTATGGTGACTTCCTGTAAAGTTCATATGAAACTAAGTTTATTTTTATTCTTTCATTTATACCATTTAAGTCCTTTACCTCAGTATTTACAAAGCCATTATTGATTTGATCCGATAAGTAGGAACGAATTTTCTGCTGTGTGGATAAGGTCAAAACAATCAATAACAAAAGATAAATTAGAAGGCTTTTTTTAAAGTTAAACTGAGTAGTTAAAAAATAGAAGGGTATGACGGTAAATAAAAGTACCAACCCTGTTATTGATTTTATGTAAAACAAGGTCGATGAGAACACAGCGAAAAGAAGCACAAGTATCATTTTTATTCCTCTGCGTTCTCCCTTAAACAAAAACATACAGGCCAGAAGACAAATTAAATACCCTATAGAATTATAGGTCTTATGTATGAGGATCTTAGATTCATTCCCTCTTTCACTACACCATAAAAGTGTAGTATATGGTTCGTTCATCAAATAGGGTATTTTCTGAAAAAAAGATAAGGCACTGATTTCTTGATAACAATTTTGTACGGAGAACTTGGTCAAAAAAATCACTTGATATACTAGAAAAATAACATTCGATATAATGAAGATCCACGCAATTGACTTAATCTGTTTTTTTGTGTAAGTTGGTTGAAGATACGTTGATGCAATTGGTAAAAGTAATAATGGCAGTAAGGTATTTATCCTTTTTAATCCTTCGTATTTATTAGAAGAAAATGCAATTGTAAAAATCAAAACTATCACGAAAGATAGGTTTGCAAGTACTAGCTTCCAGCTGTGCAATGACATTTGATTGCTTCCCTGAAACTTATACATCAGGATCAGAGAAACAATGTAAAGAATAAGAAGTATTGAAGTGATATTGTTAGGAACTGTAGTAAAAACAAATAGACTTGAGAATAAACAAAAACTCATAAAAGCGATGTTCCTTATAATAAAATTTTTGATACTCATAGGGCTGTAAACTATCTGCTAAAGATCTATCAAGGCCTTAATTAATTGGGGTGTCGGTGATAAATAAGGGTCATAAAACTCTTTTTCATCAATACTTTTTTTAATAAGTCTTAATTGAGCCCCCTCATATTTAATATATTCATTGGGCGTAAAATATTTCAAAAAGTTTATCGAGTCAATTCTTAATTCCCGCTGATCATAATTTATCATAATCTCTGTTATCTCAACAGTATTCTGGTTGGGGTTAGATCCTAGATCTATCCTGATTTTTTCAGGATATACGCCTTCTAAATCAAATAACAACTCTTGTTCTTCTTTAGATCCTGTAAATCCTCTTTTTAATGAGTTATCCTGTGAAAAATGTGATAGTGCATTAATCTCATAAAATAATTCAAAAGAGTCTGTTTGAAGAAAAACACCCTTAATTCTAATGTTACATTCTTGCTTTTTGCCAACCTTTTTTGATGATGGGCTCAATTCGTTAGGCTTGCTTTGTTCACTTTTACAGTTAAAAAAGCCTATAGTCATACATGCAACAAGCATAAATGAAAAAGCTTTCTTTTGACAAATCCCATTATATAAGTTTCCTAAATCGAATAATCTGCTCATATTCATTTAATTATGACACGAAAAATTTGAATTAAAAAGGTCCTGTTTATTGTATGTCAGAGGTGTAGCATCATCTGCGGACAATACAGAAATATTCAGCGCCTCACAAATAGCCTACCCCGCTGCGGTATCCCATTCCATAGAAGGGCCAAAACGAGGATAAATGTCTGCCTTTCCTTCCGCCATTAAACAGAATTTAAGAGAGCTCACAGCTTTCGTGATTTCAATGCTTTTATTTTTAGTTCTCAAAGACTGCATATACTTCATGGTGGTTTCGTTTAGGTACGATCTACTAGTCAGTACTGTGATATGATTGAAAGCTTTTATAGGTGACTTTAGTATCGAACCCGGTTCAACATCCTTTGGTCTGACAGTTTCATGATCCTTGAATGACACATCATTGACCACCTCAATACTCCTGTTAAGAGCATCAATAACGGTATTAGCTGTTTTTAAAATATTCCGTGCTTCCACACCTTCCTTCTTAAGGTTGTCTTCAGAGGTCAGGGTTGGAGCAAAATGATAATCGGATAATCTGTCTGTCAAGGTTCGGTTCATTTCTTCTGGAAAAGGTTAGTACTTATTATAGGTGCGTAAACCTGCCTCAACATGACATACCTTTGACTGGGAATAGAATCCAGCTAAGCTAGCAGCCATAGTTGTAGTGGTATCGCCATGAACAAAGGTGTAATCTGGCTTAAATTCTTCTAATACAGGTTTTAAACCTGAAAGTATATGTCCTGTGAGATCGTAAAGATTTTGATTGGGTTTCATTAAATCCAAATCATAGTCAGGTACAATTTGAAAGAAGTTAAGCACCTGGTCCAGCATCTCACGGTGCTGAGCGGTAATACACACTTTGGTTTCGAACCGATCTGAATTCCTTAGGAACTCCAATACCAGCGGGGCCATTTTAATGGCTTCGGGCCTGGTCCCAAAAATGATGAGATTTTTCTTCTTCATGAAAGAATATGATACTAGTATAGCCCCTAAACCACCATGCCTGCTGCCACGGTTTCATTGGTCATATCATCCACAAGTATGACACTTCCGGTGGTTCTGTTATCTCGATAGGAGTCAATCATCAATGGCTTGGTAGTCCTTAGCCTTACTTTACAGATATCGTTCATGTTCAGGGTTTTATCTTCCGTATTACGGTCAAGGGTTTCAATATCGATTTTATACACCACCTCCTTGATCATTGCTTTTTCTTCGTTGGAAGTGTGTCTTATGGAGTATTTGGCTCTTGGTTTTGCCGAATCATTGTGTAACCAGCAAAGCATCACTTCAATATCCTGCGACGCCTCTGGTCGATTATTTGTCCTCACGATCATATCGCCTCTACCAATATCAATATCGTCCTCCAAAGTGATGGCCACCGACATGGGTGCATAAGCCTCTTCAAGCTCTGTTTTATAAGTGTTGATTCCTTTAATCTTCGAAGTAAAGCCAGAAGGCATGGCTGTAATTTCATCACCAACTCTAAACACACCACTGGCAATTCTACCAGCGTAGCCTCTGTAGTCTCTGTGACTTTCATTCTGTGGTCTCAATACTGTCTGAACCGGGAAGCGAGCATCTATTTTATTTATATCGCTACTGATATGAATGGTTTCTAAAGTGTGTAATAATGGAGCCCCCTGATACCAAGGCATTTCATCAGAGCGATGAACGACATTATCTCCATTAAGTGCACTAATAGGAATAAACCTCACATCCTTAACCAGCAATTTTGAAGAAAACTCTTCAAATTGCTCGATCACGCGGTTATAGGCTTTCTCTTCATAGTCCACCAGATCCATTTTATTGATGCATACAATTATGTGAGGGATTTGCAGCAAAGAGGCGATAAAAGAATGTCGTTTGGTTTGTTCAATAACTCCATGCCTGGCATCAACCAGAATAATTGCGGCATTGGCCGTTGAGGCGCCGGTCACCATATTCCTTGTGTATTGTATATGGCCTGGGGTATCAGCTATGATAAACTTCCTTTTAGGGGTGGTAAAATATCTGTAAGCCACATCAATGGTAATACCCTGCTCCCTTTCATCTCGAAGTCCGTCCGTAAATAAGGCTAAATCAACACCATCGTGTCCTTTTCGTTTACTAGTGCTCTCAATGGCTTCCAATTGATCCTCGAAAATAGATTTAGAATCGTAAAGCAACCTTCCAATTAAGGTGCTTTTCCCATCGTCAACACTGCCTGCCGTTGTAAATCTTAATAATTGATTACTATCT
>CAWZYX010000167.1:0-5306 GCA_963966315.1 uncultured Winogradskyella sp.
CTGCTGCGCAATATCAGTAACTGTCCATGTACCAGAACCAGAAGTAAGTATTAATAGTCCCCAACATCAGACACAAACGAGAAGTTAATAATGAATTAACTGTCAAATGTCATAATTTAGTTGACAGATAATCCCTTATTTTGGTTTTGTGAATGGATTAGTTGCTTTCATATTATCAGTTGTTATACTGTTCCAAAGCTTTGGATTTTCTTTGGAGGTCATTTATAAAATAGGTGATGTGTTGGAGCATGCCCAATTCCATAAATCGGAGTATGACGATGATCTTGTTTCCTTTTTATCCAAGCATTATGGTTCTCTAACAGACCACCACCATAATGATCATCAAGAGGAGCATAAAGAACATGAGAAATTGCCTTTTAAGCAACTGTCTAACTCCCTCTGTAGCCCTGTTTTTATAATCAGTAAGCACTCGCTGAAGTTGGATGACCCCTTTATCTGTGAAGACTATTTTGATACGTTCATCTATTCTTTCTCATTATCTACCACTCACAAAGACACTTTGCTTCAACCTCCAAAATGATGGTGATCTTATAGAGAATGCTAAACCTTTGATCTCGTATTAAAGGTTAATGTCCATTTATTAACAGATCACAATATGCTTCATCAAATCGTAAAATACAGCGTTAGAAACAAACTAATTGTTCTAATTTTTATCATACTTCTTTCGGGCTTTGGCATCTATGCCCTGACCAAAATATCCATAGGGGCGGTTCCCGATATTACCAATAACCAGGTCCAGATTATTACTACTTCTCAGAATCTGGCCACAGAAGATATTGAGTTATTCATTACATATCCTATTGAATTGGAAATGGCCAATTTACCGGGAGTTCAGGAGATCAGGTCAATATCTAAGTTCGGTTTATCCGTGGTAACCATTGTTTTTGACGATGACCAGGGAACCTTTCTACCCAGACAGCTCATTTCTGAAAAAATCGCATCTGCGTCAAAGAATATCCCTGAGGGATTCGGTGAGCCTGAAATGGGTCCAATTTCTACAGGACTAGGAGAGATATACCAATATATTCTGGAGGTAGATCCAGCGCATAAAAATATGTATTCGCCCCGGGACCTCAGGACCATACAGGACTGGATCGTTAAAAGGCAGCTGACAGGGATACCAGGTGTTGTAGAAGTGAACACCTGGGGTGGATACCTCAAACAATACGAAGTAGCCATCAATACCAAAAAACTCAATGCCATGGACATTTCAGTAGGCGATGTGTTCAAGGCTCTGGAATCGAACAATAGCAATGCAGGGGGTTCTTACATTGAGAAACAACGTTACTCTTACTTCATCAGAGGAGAAGGCCTGATCACTTCTTTGGATGATATTGAAAATACTGTTGTGACCAATAAGGAAGGTGTCCCTGTTTACATTAAGGATATTGGAACTGTTGGTTTTGGTGATGCCAACAGGTATGGTGCCATCACAGGGAATGGCGAAGGTGAAAAGGTGTTGGGTCAGGTAATGATGCTTAAAAATGCCAATTCAAAGGAGGTCATCGATAACGTAAAGGAACGTATTGAGGACGTCTCAAAGTCTCTTCCGGAAGGCGTATCCATAAATGCATTTTTAGATCGTAGTGAATTAATTGAGAAAACGACATTAACCATTGCAGAGAATCTGGTCCTGGGTTGCCTCATTGTCATCTTTGTTGTGGTACTGATTCTTGGGAACATGCGCTCAGGACTTATAATTGCATCAATCATACCCTTGAGCTTGTTATTTGCAATTTCTCTGATGTATATCTTCGGAATTGATGCGAATTTAATGAGTCTGGGAGCTATTGATTTTGGGATCATTATCGATGGGGCCGTGATTATAGTGGAGTTCCTGTCGTTTAAATTGATAACACCACAATCAAAAACCAACGCTTTGCAGAACCAATGGAGCCCAAAGTCATTTGACGAGGAGGTGATCAAAGGAACCTCTAAATTAATGAGTTCGGCAGTATTTGGCCAACTCATTATCCTTATCGTTTTTATTCCGGTGTTGTTTTTGACCGGGGTGGAAGGTAAACTTTTCAGACCCATGGCACTGACCTTTAGTTTTGCATTAATTGGTGCCATGATATTATGTTTTACCTACGTGCCTGTAGTTTCTTCTTTGGTATTGAATAAAAAAGGAGGGAAATCCTGGAGCTTATCGCTTAAGCTGATTAATGCATTGAAGTCCAATTACCATCAGATCATTCTATGGGCTTTAAGGTCTAAACGAATGGTGATCACATCTTCAATTGTGTTAATAGGCATCGCTTTTTTCATCTTTGGTCGATTGGGTGCCGAATTCGTTCCTACCCTTGATGAAGGTGATTTTGTAATACAACCTGTTCTTGAAACAGGTACTTCGCTAAGTGAGACCATTAAAATTTCTACTCAAATAGAAACCATCCTTTTGGATCAATTTCCTGAAGTGGAGCAGGTAGTGACCAGGATTGGTGCTGCAGAGGTGCCTACCGACCCCATGTCTATGGAAGAAACAGATGTCATTGTAGTCTTAAAAGATAAAAAGTACTGGACATCGGCACAGACCAAAGATGAATTAGCAGAACATTTTAAAAAAGCGCTTAGGGTTATACCTGCATCAGAGATAGAATTCACGCAGCCTATTGAAATGAGGTTTAATGAGCTCATTACTGGTGTGAGAGCAGATATAGCCATCAAGGTATTTGGCGAGGACCTCAAACGTTTGTCTGATTTAGGAAATGAGATATCAAACCTGATCAAGGACGTTCCCGGCGCGGCCGATATCGCCGTTGAGAAGATCGTTGGACTACCTGAGATTAGGGTGACATACGACCGAAATAAAATTGCCAGGTACGGGTTGAATATTCAGCAAGTTAATGATCTGATTTCTGCCGGCTTTGGGGGAAGGGTAACTGGCAGTGTTTTTGAAGGCGAACGAAAGTTTGACTTAGTAGTTCGCCTGGATCGCAAGAAAAGACAATCTTTGGACGACCTCGATCAGCTTTTTATTGATTTGAGCGACGGACGAAAGATTCCTCTGAACGAACTTGCTGAAATATCCTATAAGACAGGAGCTGCTAAAATTTCAAGAGACAATACGCGTCGACGAATTGTTGTGAGTGTGAACGCCAGGGATCGAGACCTTCAATCTATAGTAACCGATATTGAAAATATCATCAACGATAACATCAATCTTCCTCCCGGATACTCTGTGTCTTATGGCGGACAATTCGAAAATTTACAAAGTGCTAAAAAAAGACTCTCAATTGCAGTGCCTCTGGCCTTGAGCCTGATCTTTTTGCTTTTATTTTTCGCTTTTGGATCCCTAAGAGAGGTTCTTATTATTTACACAGCCATTCCTTTGGCAGCAGTAGGGGGTATTTTACTTCTGTGGTTGCGGGAGATGCCTTTTAGTATCTCTGCTGGAGTGGGATTCATTGCTTTATTTGGGATTGCTGTACTAAATGGGATTGTGCTCATAGAACACTTAAAAACTTTAAAAATTCAGGATTTCAGAGATGAAGACGAACTAATCATCGTGGGAGCCAAGGACCGATTAAGAGCAGTCATTCTCACTGCTATGGCTGCGGCTATGGGCTTTTTACCAATGGCCTTTTCAACGAGTGCTGGAGCCGAGGTGCAAAGACCATTAGCAACAGTGGTCATTGGAGGATTGATAACCGCCACCCTTTTAACCCTCGTGGTCTTACCTGTCCTTTACAAGGTGTTTGTTTTGAAATCAATAAGAAAACAGAAAACTAGGTCCTCATCGGGAAATCTGTTACTGACGCTATTGTTATTTTTTCCTGCGATGCTTTTTAGTCAGAGCACAACGCGGATGAATCTGGATAGCCTCATTCCGATGGCCATAGAAAGAAACCTTCAATTAAAGGCACAAAGGTTAGAACTTAGTAAAACAGAAGCCTTAAAAGGAAATGCACAGCTGCTTGATAAAACCGAAGTGTATTATTTCTATGACGAAAACAACCTGGCCATTAATAATCTGCCAGTAGGGGTGTTTGGTATACAGCAAGATATGCGTTTTCCAACAGTCTATTCTTCTGAGAAGAGGTTACAATCCTCAACGTATCAAATGTCTCAAAGTGCTTATAACATTCAGTTAAAACTCATCAAACGAAATACACTAAAGGCCTATTATAATTATCAGGTCGCAATTGAAAAGCTCCGCCTCGTTCAACAACTCGACAGTATATTTTCCAATTTTTCAAAAAGTGCTGAACGCCGTTTTGAGCTAGGGGAGACCAATTACCTGGAAAAAATTACCACTGCTTCAAAACAAAGTCAGATCCGATTGAAATTTGAAGAGGTGAAAACAGAGGTTTTTAATGCTTATCTCGATTTGAAAACAGTCGTTCAGTTTGAGGACAGCATCCAGGTATTTGACGAACTGATCATAAAGATACCTCTTGAAAAAACAAGTATTGAAGGATCACCTGAAATGGCATTTTACCAAAAACGGGTCCAAGTTTTTGAAAATACAGAACGATTTGAAAAAAACAAACGCTTACCTGATCTGAGTTTTGAATTTTTTCAAGGAGGTAATTCAGGTCTTGGCTACAATTTAATCGGGTACCAGGTAGGTCTAAAGATCCCGTTGTTATTTAACGGACAATCTTCCAAAATCAGAGCAGCATCTATCGCATCAGAAGTTGCAAAGGTAGAATCGCAAGACTATTTTTTCAAACTGAACCAAAAGTTAGAACGCTATGAGCAACAACTCAAACAAATTAGTAAATCGTTAGAGTACTATGAACAAGAAGGAAGCAGTTTGTCAAGAGAAATTTTAGAAACGGCACAAGCCGGTTACGATAATGGAGAAATTGATTTCTTCCAATACATTCAGAGCCTTGAGAGTGCTTTAGAAATTGAAATCAACTATTTGAATAAAGTCAAAGAATACAATGCCGTTATCATAGATATTAATTATTTAACCCTTTAATGAAGATGAAAAGAGCTAAAGTTTTCAGGATCATTTTTTTAATGATTTCATTGGTGTTTAGTTGTGAAAATCATCATAAAAATGATGTCAAACCAGCTGAAAAGGACACTCGAATTACAATCTCAAAACAAGACTTTAAGGATTGGAACATGAGTGTCAAGCAGATTGAAAAGCAGGAGTTTTCTGAAACGATTGATGCGATTGGTGTGATTGAAGTACCACCGGAGAATCGATTTATAGCAAGTACCTTAACAGGAGGTTATATAAAGAACGTACCGCCATTGGTTGGGAGTGATGTCAAAAAAGGAGACCTGTTACTTCGTATTGAAACTGTCTCTTATACACATCTCCGAGC
>CAWZYX010000168.1:0-5102 GCA_963966315.1 uncultured Winogradskyella sp.
TTCAACACCCGAATCCTGCCTGAACACCCCTCAACACCGCGTTATTGCATACAACAATTGGCTAAACGTACTTTATTACATTTATATCTTTTTTAGCACTACTAATCTAGTGAATTTACACTTAGTAGTGAGTTCCAACACAGAGCGGACACAACTCAAATGGCATAGAATGTTGTTCGATCCCTGTAACTGTGAAGCATCCGAAAATGGGACTTATGGCCTCATCATTCTTCTATTCTCAATATTGCAATCATGAAAAAAGACGAACCATAGGCCCGTCTTTCAATTAATGATAAGGTCTTTTGGAATGGCTTCTTAGAAGGCACCTCCGGGGTTGGAATTGGAATCATCCGTGCATTCGGTTAGTTCGGTTTGCACAAACATCGCCCATCCGTTGCCTTCAAACTGAGAGCCTTCTGCCCAGGCCGTTTCTTCACCGGTTGGTCCCTCAACCTCCGCATGGGCAGCAAAACATATGGTGTCACCCAACTCCTCAAGACTAATGATATGTAAACAACTTCAGTAGAACTCTCCGAGTAAGGGGTTGTGTATTCAAACTGACCAATCTTTGGGTTACCCGCACCATTGAGTGGTACCCAATCGTCCTCACAGTTCCCAACACTCAGGTGGGTAATGCCTATGCTCCACTCTTCATTCATCTTGTAGGTGATGATCACATGACCATCTTGTATATCAAGGGTCACAATGCCCGACTCATGATGCTGGCCTGCCATTAATCTTGTGGTAAAACAAGGAGGGTCACTATCTTCTGTATTTGATTCTGAGCCTCCATCCATAACAATGGTACTGTTCTGCTCAAATGGTGCTTCCAATTGGTTGGCGGTACAGGATAATACCATAACTAAAGCCATTAGCCATAGATGGGTGGATTTTTCTTTTTTGGACGTTCATCCATTAAGGTACTTTTTTTCGCTTACTGCTTCATTTGCCACAAACGCCACCAGGGAACCCCAGGAGCATCATGGTGTTCGTAGTGGTAGCCGAAAAAATAGCAACTCACAAAGGCCCAGAGATGGTTCTTCTTTAGGGTACGAGAACTGTGCTTGTTTTGGTTGTCATACCCCTCTTTATGAGTAAGGTAAGTGCCAAAATAAAACAGTTGAAAGGTAGACAGGATGCTAGGAATGATCCAGAACAATATAAGGTTATCTGCAGGAACAATCAGCTTCAGCAACTGATAAGAAACGGACATCAGTATAACCTGTTTTAAGGTAATGTAGTTCTTTAGGAAGTTCCAGTACCATTTCCAGAACTTTCCGGATTCATGGTAATCGGGATCTTCATGGGTAGCCACATGCCTGTGATGCATGTGGTGTTTTTTGATGAGACGGTCATAAGAGTTAAAGGCGAACAGCAGGGCAGTGAGACGTCCGAGAAAGGTGTTTACCGTTTTGTTCCCGGAAACCGTGCCGTGCATGGCATCGTGCGAGGTAATGAACAACCCTGTATACAAATGTGCCTGAATCAATATGGCCAGATAAGTCAAAGGATTTTTATAACTGACTTCCCACTGCAATAGGAACCACAAACTCAGAAACCAGATAACGATGAGAACAGATCCCAGAATAACACCAATGGGATCCACGGAAATTCTCATTAAGTTTCTTTTGCTAACAGCCATTACCACAATACTGTTTAGGTAAAAGCAAAAATACATTAAACAAAAGCATGAATTCGTTAAAGTTGGTTTTTTTCGTTATACGACTCAATTTCCTAGTGGAAAGGCACTTATATCGGTGAAAATCAAAATAATTACTTGGAAAAACTAGCTTGTAGATGTTAAATTTTAACACCTCATTAATTTTACAGGAGCTGTATCGATCCCTTAATTCATATCATTTGGTCGGCTCAGAGCACGGAGGTTCTTATCTGATAATTAAGACTTTAAAGAACAATTATTTCGAAAAGCAATGTGGATGTCGGTATTTTTGATTAAAAAAGTGAGCTACACTTCTGGAATTTGCGGTTTTTAGAGGTCATTTATTCGAAGATTTTTAAGATACATCTCATAATTCATTTAATATCAATTTGTTACAACCTAAAAAAAATGATATAAAAAAACATTTTGTATTGTTTTTTGTCATTACTTCGCAGTACGAAAGCATTCATATATGCTTTTAGCTGAACATTATGTTATGTGTTTTTAAGTTCGGGTTTTTGAAGCTTAGGAAGTCAAATTCAAAAACAGCTTATCAGATAAGTGACCGAAATTTAAAGCTAGCTTCCGTTGATCTGTTAAGCCAACATCTTTTTGGCTTTGTTCCTACTACCGAAAATCAAATTCGTATTTGAATTCCTGCGATAAGCATCGTTGCACACGGCTATTGTCTTTTGTGCACAAACAACCCTTTAAAGTAAATCGTAGAAATACAAAGAATGAACACAAAATACATTGATCTGATCAATCAGACGTTCGATTTTCCTCAGGAAGAGTTTCACCTGAAGGGCAGTCACCTGCAATTCCATGGTATTGATTTGATGTCCATAGTCCAAACTTACGGGGCCCCTCTGAAATTCACCTACCTGCCACAAATTTCAAACAATATTCAGCGTGCCAAATCGTGGTTTCATAAGGCCATGAAACAGCATCGTTATGGAGCTACTTACAACTATTGTTACTGTACCAAGAGCTCTCACTTTAAGCATGTACTTCACGAAGCGGTTAAAAACGACATACATATTGAGACCTCTTCGGCATTTGACATCGATATCGTCAAGAGCCTTTACGCAGATGGTAAGATAACGAAGTCTACCTTTGTGCTGTCCAACGGGTTCAAAAGAGCACAGTACATAAGTAATATTGCTTCCCTTATCAATGAGGGGTATGAGAACTGCATTCCCATTATTGATAATTATGAGGAACTAAGCCTGCTCACATCAGAAACCGCTCAGCCTTTTAAGGTGGGAATTCGCATTGCTTCTGAGGAGGAACCTAAATTTGAGTTTTATACCTCACGTCTCGGGATTGGTTATAAGAACATTGTACAGTTCTACAAGGATCAGATCAAAGACAACGACCAGGTAGAACTTAAAATGCTCCACTTTTTCATCAATACCGGTATTAAAGACAATGCCTACTACTGGAACGAGTTGCTCAAGTGCCTCAAGGTATACGTTAGCCTCAAAAAGATCTGCCCCTCCCTGGACAGTTTGAATATAGGGGGTGGCTTTCCAATCAAAAATTCACTCGGCTTTGAGTTTGATTACGAATATCTGGTCGACGAGATCATTAATCAGATCAAGCTTACCTGCGATGAGGCAGAGATCGAGGTGCCTCATATATTTACCGAATTTGGCAGTTTCACCGTTGGTGAAAGCGGAGGAGCCATTTATGAGGTACTCTATCAGAAACAACAGAACGATCGTGAGAAATGGAACATGATCAACTCTTCCTTCATTACCACTTTACCCGATACATGGGCTATTAATAAGCGATTCATCATGTTGCCCGTAAACCGCTGGAACGATACCTATGAGCGGGTGCTTCTTGGCGGACTTACCTGCGATAGTGATGATTACTACAATAGTGAGCAGCATATGAATGCCATTTACCTGCCCAGGTACCATAAGGACAAGCCTTTGTATATCGGATTTTTTAACACCGGGGCCTATCAGGAAACCATAGGGGGCTATGGGGGATTGCAGCACTGTCTCATCCCGGCACCAAAGCACCTTTTGATTCAGAGAAACGAAGAAGGTAGTTTAAACGTTGAACTGTTCAGACCACAACAGACCAGTGAACAGCTATTGTCCATTCTCGGTTATGGTCCGAACAAAGAAAACACCCTACAAACCATTAATTCAAAAACTACAACCACAAAGGTTGAACATATTTAATACCCGAATGAAAACAAAAACCTATGCAGGAATTCCTGCGGAGTATGCCAAATTAGAAACTGCCAGCATTGTATTGATCCCTGTGCCTTATGATGGCACCTCTACCTGGCAGAAAGGTGCAGACAAGGGGCCACAGGCCTTTCTTGAGGCATCTGAAAACATGGAGTTGTACGATATTGATACCGAGACTGAAGTGTACAAGCAGGGGGTCTATCTTGCAAATCCAGTCGACGAGCATAGTTCTCCCGAAGCCATGGTAGGTGCCGTACATGCGGCAGTGAAGGACTATATTAAGAGAAACAAGTTTGTTACTGTATTTGGAGGGGAACACTCTGTTTCTATTGGGGCGATCAGAGCCTTTAATGAATGTTTTAATAATTTAACGGTACTTCATATCGACGCGCATGCAGACCTGAGAAAATCCTATGAAGGATCTACCTGCAACCACGCCTGTGCAGTATACGAAGCGAGCCAGACCACTCATCTCATCCAGGTAGGTATCCGTTCCATGGACGCCAGCGAGCTGAGTGTCATGGACCAGGACAATGTCTACTTTGCCCATGAGATCATGGAAGAGGACGCCTGGATGGATAGTGCCATTGATTCCATGACCAACAACGTATACATCACCTTAGACCTGGATGCTTTTGATCCTTCCATCATGCCATCCACAGGAACACCTGAGCCAGGTGGTATGGGATGGTATCAGATGCTGGACTTTTTAAGTCGCGTCTTTGCCGAAAAGAACGTGGTAGGATTCGATATCGTAGAGCTTTGTCCGAACGATTTGAGCAAGGCCTCGGATTTTCTAGCTGCAAAACTTTATTACAAAATGCTGAGCTACAAATTCATGGACCTCGATGAAACGGAAGAGTACTACGACGACGAAATGACCATGAACTCTATTGGAAATCATTTAAAGTATAGCAACGATGACGACTACTAGTAAAGGCGCTATTTCCAATTTTATCGAAAGCTATTACCTGCACTTCAATGCAGCTGCACTGGTGGATGCGGCAAAAGGGTATGAGCAGCAGTTATTGTCAGGTGGTAAAATGCTGGTTTCCTTGGCCGGTGCCATGAGCACAGCCGAACTTGGTAAGATCTTTGCTGAAATGATCCGTCAGGACAAGGTGCATATCATTTCTTGTACCGGGGCCAATTTAGAGGATGACATTATGAACCTGGTAGGGCACTCGCATTATAAGCGGGTATCGATTTTCAGAGACCTCTCTCCCCAGCAG
>CAWZYX010000169.1:0-5075 GCA_963966315.1 uncultured Winogradskyella sp.
GCCTTCGGATGATGCCGACCCGGATGAGGTTGAGGCCAATGTGACCATGCTGTTGCGGAACAAACGCGGTATTAAACCTGATGAGATCAGTAGCTTTTTCATCAGTGTGGTCTCCGGCCTTCAGGACTTCATAGACGGGATTATTGGCACCATGAACCTCATCGGATGGGTGATCAGTGGCTTTTCGCTGTTGGTAGGTGGTTTTGGTATTGCCAATATCATGTTTGTGAGCGTGAAGGAGCGCACCAATCTCATTGGCATTCAGAAATCTCTGGGCGCCAAAAACCGCTTTATATTATTTCAATTCTTATTTGAGGCCATTATTCTGGCCGTTGTTGGGGGTATTGTGGGGCTTTTTCTCGTATGGATTGGCACCCTTATCGCCAACGGTCTGGCAACAGAATTTACCTTTGTGCTCTCGTTCTGGAACATGTTCATAGGCTTCTTTATCTCCTCCATCATTGGGCTTATAGCCGGGTTGATCCCCGCCTTTGCTGCCTCACGCCTGGATCCGGTGGAAGCCATCAGAACCGGGATGTAGTTTAAAGGACCAGCCCCTGGTCTTCATTCCAATCAATGATTTGCGCCACCTCATGGCACACAAACTCCAGAAATTGCTCATCTTCCTTGGTAAAAGGATCCGGGGTATTGGAGTCTATATCGATCTGACCAACGTTCTGTCCGTTTAAAAACAGAGGCACCACAATTTCGGCCTTTACGCTAATGCTACAGGCAATGTAATTGTCCTGGGCCGCCACGTCGGGCACCACAAAATTTTCATTGCTCAGTGCCACCTGGCCGCAGATCCCTTTTCCAAAAGGAATGATGGTGTGGTCTGTGGGTGTACCGGCAAAAGGGCCCAGTTTCAGCTCGTTTCTGGCACCATTCTTAAAATAAAAGCCTACCCAGTCGTAATACGGGATATTGTATTTTAAGGTCTGGCAAATATCCAGTAGTTTTTGCTCCTTGCTCGGCCCCTGTGAGGTGCATATCTCTTTAACCGCTGCTTTGAGATTATCCCAATTCATGATCAATAATTTTGGGTAAAAGTATTTAAAAACTGAAATTTGAAATGTCCTGTATTTAACTTTAACACGGATTTAAAAGGCAAGGTGAAATATCTTTTTCAAAAATACCGACTGGTCATCAGGTTTATCGTGAGCTTTATTGCCGTTTACTCGATCCTTACGCTGGGCTATAAGTTCTATCTGGACCAATCGGATGGCTCGCGCTACTACCCCGATTACTTCACCAATCTGGTGGCGCGCCAAAGCCAGCAGGTACTCATAGAGTTTGACTACCCAACGCGACTGGAGCCACACCCCGATGAGCCTTCCCTCAAACTGATCATCAGAGATAAGTATCTGGCACGGATGGTTGAAGGCTGCAACTCCATCTCCATCATCATTCTGTTTGCTTCCTTTGTGATCGCTTTTGCAGATCATTTTAAACGCACCCTGCTTTTTCTGTTGGGCGGCAGTATCCTCATTTACGTCGCCAACCTGTTTAGGATCGTTATTTTAAGTGCAGGGCTGTACCACTACCCCTGGCGACGAGAGTTTTTACACGAGGTCTTCTTCCCGCTGATCATCTACGGTATGGTGTTTTTACTGTGGATGCTATGGGTATATCACTACACTAAAACCCAAAAAAAGGCCGGTGAAACATCTTAAAAGCATTATACTGATAAGCATCTGCTTTGTAGGCCTTATCTGGGTTAGAGCCTTTGAAGACGTATTGTTCTACGATCCCTATCTGGTCTTTTTTAAAAGTGATTATTTGTATATAGACAGTCCGCGTCGCGAGGTGGCCAAGCTGGTGTTCTTCACCTCTTTGAGGTATCTTATCAATATGCTATTCTCACTGGGTATTCTACTGGCAGTCTTTAGAGATATAGGCATCCTTAAATTTTCAGTGCTCATCTATGCTGCTGCCTATGTGGTGCTGCTTGCTGCCTATTTGTATTTTGTGGTGAATCCCAGACAGGAAGACTACTACCTGTTCTTCAACGTGCGCCGTTTTCTTATCCAGCCTCTGTTCTTGCTCATTCTGCTCCCGGCCTTTTATTACGACCGCATCAAACGTTAATATTCCTTTAAGTTGGAGATCGGTTGTTTAATAATTTATAATTTTGCTTTATGATTTTCAGTGCTGTACAGAAAGTATTTGCCTTTTTAATGGCCTTATTGGTATTGGTTTCTACCCTTTCCATTACCATTGAAAAGCACTATTGTGGCGACCATCTTGTTGATGTAGCCATCTTCAGCAGTGCAAAGAAATGTGGTCCGGAAACCCCTGATGACGCTCCTACCATGAAAGCCTCATCCTGCTGTAAGGATGTAGTGGACCTCATCGAGGGGCAGGACGAACTCAGCATTAGTAAGTCAGAGGTAATTCCAAGCCTGGACGCGGTGGTGTTGCCGGAAATAGCGATGCCTGAGGGTATTGCTTTGCCTCAAGGAGCTGAGAAACCGCTGTATCAGTACTACAAACCACCCAACAATACCGTTCCCATTTATCTTTGGAACGAGTGCTACCTCATTTGATTTATAAGACCACCTGCCGTTTTAAGTAGGGAGATCCTTCATTCTTATAAATCAATACGTATATCATGACACATACATACACGATCACGGGCATGACCTGTGGCGGTTGCAAGGCCGCCGTAGAAAAGGCTCTTAATCAAATAGAGGCAATACAAAATACCACCGTAGACCTGGAGCGCTCCGAGGCTACAATTGAAATGAGGCAGGAGGTGCCGCTTGATACCCTTCAGGCTGTCCTGTCCGACAAATACCGTATCAATAAATCCGTGGATAAGCTGTTCTCAGGAACACATGAGGAAACTTCAGAGAGCAAATTAAAGCAGCTATTTCCCTTACTGCTCATATTCACTTATCTCCTTACCGCTTCGGTATTGATGAACATCCAGCCCTGGGACCCACAAGCCTTTATGCTGGACTTTATGGGCTTGTTCTATATTGTCTTCAGCTTCTTTAAGTTGCTGGACCTCAAAAATTTTCCTGCCAGTTTTGGCATGTACGACCCCATTGCAAAGAACATCCCACAATATGGCTGGATCTATCCGTTTTTGGAGCTGGGACTGGGGCTCATGTTTCTTTTTCGCTTTAGTATTGACATTGCTCTGGTAGCCACCCTGGTTATTTTGGGCGTCACCACGGTTGGGGTTTTAAAGGTACTGCTCAGCAAACGACAGATACAGTGTGCCTGTCTTGGAACAGCCTTAAAGCTGCCAATGACCCAGGCCACCCTCATTGAAAACGCGGTGATGATGGTCATGGCGGTGATCATGCTTGTAAATACCATGGTCCTATGAGAACACTACTTCTTTTTTTAGTGCTCCTGCCCTGCCTGGGTGCCGCACAGGAAACACTTAGCGGGGTGGTAGTGGAAATCGCTGAAGGCAAGGAGGTACCCCTGCCCGGGGCCAATGTGTACTGGAAGGAAACCTCTATTGGTGCCATGACCGACGCTGAAGGCCGGTTCTCCATCCCCTACAACGGGGCCTACCGGGAGCTGGTCATTTCTTACGTGGGGTTTGAGACGGTAACCCTTCAGGTCAGCTCCAACAAAGCCATCAGACAGGTACTCAAGTCTACTGCTACCCTGGATGAGGTCACCATCACCTCCCGTAACCAGAGTACCATGAAGTCTTATTTAAAGGCCGAAAATACCTTTACGGTCACCAGTGACGAGCTTCTTAAAGCTGCCTGCTGTAACCTTTCGGAGAGCTTTGAGACCAACCCATCCATCGATGTGAACTTTGCCGATGCTGTTACAGGTACCCGACAGATCAAAATGCTGGGGCTCACCTCGCCCTACATCCTCATTGCCACTGAGAACATCCCTGCCATTCGGGGTGCCTCCCAGGCTTACGGACTTAGTTTTATCCCGGGCACCTGGATCGAGAGCATACAGATCACCAAAGGCGCAGGCAGTGTGATGAACGGTTTTGAAAGTATTGCCGGACAGATCAATGCCGAGCTGGTAAAGCCAAGCACAGACGATGCCTTGTTTGTTAACTTCTACGGAAATACCATGCAGCGCTTTGAGCTCAACACCCACATCAATAAGCAGCTGTCGGACAAATGGAGCACCGGACTGTATGTGCATGGGAATACCCATCAGGAGAACCACGATGTGAACGACGATGGTTTTCTGGACATTCCGCTGTACAATCAGATCAATGTCCTTAACCGCTGGCAGTATACCGACGGGGAAAGGGGAATTGTTAGCTTTTTAAACGTAAGGTACCTTTACGACGAAAAACAAGGCGGTCAGGTAGCCTTTAATCCCAAGACGGACCGCGGCACCACCAATGCCTGGGGCAGTGAGATTGAGACTGAACGCTTTGAGAGCTCCTTTAAGTTAGGCTATGTGAACCCGGAATTACCATGGCAGAGCACTGGTTTTCAGGCGGCCTACAGTTTTCACGAGCAGCAGTCGTATTTTGGATTGAACACCTATAACATCAGACACAATAGTTTCTATTCGAACCTGCTGTATAATTCCATCATTTCAGATTCGAGGCACAAAATAAAAACCGGTTTGAGTTTCACCTACGACCAGTATAAGGAGCTTGTGGTGGCCACTAATTTTGAACGCATAGAGAATTCGGTTGGCGGCTTTTTCGAGTACACCTATGACAGCCTGGAAGATTTTAGCATGACGGCGGGTGTACGGGTAGACCAGCACAATCGTTTAGGCTTTTTTGTAACCCCCCGATTACACCTGCGTTACACCCCCTGGGAAAAAGCAGCTTTCAGAGCTTCGGTAAGCCGAGGAAAGCGCAGCGCTAATATATTTGCCGAAAATCAAAGCCTGTTTGCCAGTTCGCGACAAATACTTATTGAGAACGCAGGTGGTAAGATCTACGGTCTGGACCCCGAAATTGCCTGGAACTGGGGGTTTAGCTATTTGCAGGGCTTTAATCTGTTTGACCGAAAAGCGGATGTAACGGTGGATTTTTACAGAACAGCCTTTGAAAATCAGGTGGTTGTGGACTGGGAGAACCCTTATGAGATCAACTTTTACAACCTGAAGGGCGAGAGTTT
>CAWZYX010000170.1:0-5019 GCA_963966315.1 uncultured Winogradskyella sp.
TAGCAGCCCCAATGCCAGTATCGCCACCAGTAATGAGAAGTGATTTTCCATTAAAGGCAAGGTTTCCTAAATTATTATGTGTCTCCATTAGTCCTATGTACTTAAAAAAACCCTACGTCTAGATAATTTCTAAACGTAGGTTTATTCTGTCTCATCCTAGGTAGGCATTTTACTTTCATAGCGACCACCACCATCTAACGTTAGGTCAACTCCTGTTACCCAGGAGGCTGCTTTACTCATCAGGAATATGATTCCCTGAGCAATATCAGCTGGATAACCTCTGCGCTTCATAACCATGGCATTATTGATCTTATCGAGCATTTCCTGTGTAAAGCCAGCATCAAGAGTTGAGTCGCCATTATCTACAGAGCCAATAATTACCGTATTAAAGCGAACCTTTGGTCCACTTACCACCGCCATACTTTTGGCCATATTTAATAAGGCTGCTTTTGCTGTACTGTATTCGATAAACTCCGGTGAAGGGGTATTTCCTACTCTCGAATTGGAGAACACCACAGAGGCATTTTCCTCTTTTTCAAGATATGGCATACAGAACTTTGTCAAATTGTAGGCGCTTAAGGTATTTAACTTGTAGGATTGCACCATTTTTGCAGTATCTGAACCCCATACTGGCGTGGCAGCTCCCCAGCCTACGTTATTGACCAGACCAGATATTTTTCCAAATTTGGCAACCACTTTATCAACCAGTTCTTTCATTGCATTTTCATCGGTAGAATCTGCAACCAATCCCATGGTTTGGTTTCCGGTTTTCTCCTCAATTTCAGCAGCCACTTTTTTGACGCGCTCTTCATTGATGTCTGTAATGACAATGTTGGCACCAAGGTTGCCTAAGAGTTCAGCTAAGGCACTACCTATAGCACCTGCACCTCCAGTAATGATGATGACGCGATCCTCAAAACTGAACAAATCATTTAATAATTCATTTTTTTTCATGACTAAGTATTTAAGATTAATTAATGTTTTTGATGCAATTGTTTTCTCTAATAAACCAATTCGAAATTATTGACCCATAATTCGCTTCCAATCGCTCCGGTAAAGAAATCACCTAACGCACTGGAAGAGAAGACTACAATAATGTGCGTTGGAAGGTCCTGCGGATTACCCCAGGACTCGCCATCTCTGATGTTGGCATAATCAAATTCCGGATCTGACGGTGTTAACTCACCATATTTGATGTCGATTTCGATCGTGCTGAAATCCACCACTTCGTCACTGCTTCTAAACCATCCTGTGCCAATACGCTCCACATTGCCACCGCTGCGTTTTTCGAGCAAAACATAAATATCGCACTGGTCGCCACCGGGCAGGGGATTGCCATCTTCATCCTCATAGGAAGCGCCAGGTAAGTATTTATAATCCACACGAAAAGACTCCGGGCGTCCTGCAAATGGGGTGCCAAAATCAATGTTTGAACGTGGATCCGAAACACTAGGGAAGTCTTCCGTAAATTTACCTGTAAACAGGGTGGCAGCGGCCATACGCACCAGTAAGGGTGCAGCAACGCTTGTTAGTCGGGCAGCAAAATCTCCGCCTCCCAGATCTTCGGGGTTGGCATTGGCGTCACCGGCAATGCTCACCGCTCGGTTGGCCGTACCCCAGACCGTGTTATCTGCACTTTCTCCCGGCTGTTGGTAGTCTGCAACGGTATACCACAGATCGAAATTACTATTTGGTAACTGTGGGTTGGGCAAAGCGGCCACCGCTGTAACGGTCCACTCGGCCTGTGAACCATCTTCTGCTGTAACTGTGTAAATTACCGGCTCTGAAAAATCTTGTACATCATCAACAGAAGGTGTAACAGATGCCAGGTTGGAAATTTCTAATTCAGAAGGGCTAATACTGCTAAGGTCTGCACCTTCGCTCATAGGAATGGTAATGCTCCGTTCTTCTGAGTTGATGGTACTTACCCCGGCCTGCCCGGGTAGTTCAAAAGCCTTTATTTCCTTGTAGGATGAGAGTCCAAAAAAATCGTCCTGAATGCAGGATACGATCATGAGCATACTCATTAATACGATGGTTAATGGTATTTTTTTGATATTCATTTGTTTTTCTTTTAACATTAGAAGGAATGTATTAAGTGTGTCTTTACAGATAAAAGGCTACCCCCAGATTTAACTGAAGAATGTTCAGTCGTAGATCAATGCTGGTAGATTCAACACGTTCTTTGTTGGCCTCATCATTATTGAGCGTGCTTTCGTCAATACGCGTGGTTAATCCGGCAGCTCCAACAGTTACTTCAAAAGCCCAGTTTTTGTCGAAAAACAGGAGTAAACCTGGATTTACTCCAAGATTCACTTCCAAAAAGTTCCCATCAATGCGGTCTATTTCGTTAGTATAAAAAACGCGTTCAAGTGATTCCCCCACAGTAATACCCAGTTCCGTCTGAATGAGTACTTGCAAGCGCCCTTTACCAAGAGGGATGTAGTTACGCATGTTGGGAACAATGGAAAATCCCTGTTCTATACGTTTAGAGGTGACCTCGTCATCATTGTCATCCAGAAAAGTGATTTCCTCTTTAAGTCTTCCATAGCCACCGGCAAGCCCAAGGGTCATATTGTCCTTTATGGCATAGCCAATGTTACCAATCACTCGGTAATCGTATTTGTCCTGGTTGATCACCTGCCGCAGCAGTTGATCTTCATTTTCAGCTTTTCGCTGGTCCAGAGAGAAGGAGAGCGAATAATACAATCGCCCTTTTTTAACGGTAAAATCTTCTTCGGTATCGCTAAGGCTCTGCGCCGAGATTTTCGCAGAAATCAAGGCGCAGAACACTAAAATTAAGTGTTTGATCTTATTCATTTAAAATGTCTTAGTTGTAAGTGAGTGCTTAATCTAAGGTTTGTACCCCTCCACCGTTGACAAACAGCACCTGCCCACTTACCCATTCAGACACGGGAGCGGCGAAATAGAGTATGGCACCGGAGATGTCTTCCACCTCTCCAAGGCGCTTAATGGGCGTTCCCGCCAGCATTTTTGCTTCAATCTCCGGCGTAAGCACACTGGCCAAAGCTGCTGTTTTAGTAGCGCCCGGTCCTACGCAGTTGACGCGAATACCAAATGGTCCGTAGTCGTACGCCAAATTCGCAGACATGTGATTCATGGCGGCCTTTGATGAGGCATAAGCACTCATGTTAGGGCTTTTATTAATGGAACCCATAGAGGTAATATTGATGATAGAGCCGTAGCCTGCTTTTTTCATTTCAGGAGCGCATAACTGGCTAAGACGCCAGGCACTAAACAGGTTTAATTCAAAAACCCACTTAAAACGATCCACATCTATTTGGAATGGATTTTCTCTACCGCCACCGCCACCACCGGCGTTATTTACTAAGATCTCAATGCTGCCAAAGCTGTCTTTGGCCACATTCACCACATTTTGCAAGTCTTCGTCTTTTGTGACATTACAGGCTACGGCTACAGCGTTGCCACCGTTGCTGTTGATTTGGTTAGCTACTTTTTGAGCATCTTCTTCTTTTAAATCAGATACGACCACATTAGCGCCAAATGCAGAAAGCATTTCACACGAACTTTTGCCAATGCCGTTGCCGCCACCGGTGACAATGGCGGTCTTTCCCTTTAAATTGAATAACTTCTCGATCATAATAATTGATTTTTATTGGTTTAATAGTGTTAAATTGATTTCTTTGTTACCACTGAGTTAACTTTTTGTTGATTCATGGTAACTAGCTAATCACGGCAATAGTTACATATTGACGAAACGGCCTAATGGATTGAATTAAAAGTTGGTGTGATGAAATTATAAAACTTCAGAAAAACAGACAAACATTTTGTTTTTTTTTGAATTATTTTTTTGGGCATTATGAGTAAAGGAAGGCAGTCTAAAGCGTTTATTCTTAAAGAATCTGTTCGTTTGATGAACACGGATGGGGTGAATCTTACGCTGAATCAGCTAGCCTTTAAGTTAGGAGTAAGCAGAGGAAAGATCAATCATTACTTTAAAACCAAGGACGCTCTCTTTATTGCAATAGCTCAGGAATATGAGCAGGGTTTAGTAGAAATCAACGAACAATTTGATTTAATTCACAAGGAATTTTCTTTTGAAACCTTAGAGAAACGGTATTCCTTGATTATGGACCATCAATTTAACTACAGGTGCGCCATTACTTATATCATAAGTTCTGGTCATGACGATCCCGGGTTGAGCAAACATATTTTGGAAACCTATAATAAGAACAGAGACAATATCGTCTTGCTTTTAAATGGCATGGTGCAGCTAAACATGTTAAAAGCTAACATCCTTGAAAAGGACCATTTAGAGGTCTTTATTCTTGATTTTGTAAACATCTTTACCAATTGGGTGCTCCATTACAATCTTTACAACAGGCAAGAACCCTATGAGCAAGTGAAAAGGGTCTATCTAAAAGCCATTATGCAGAAATTTGATAAATTCAAGGTATAAACGGCTTGGTTTTTCCAAATAGGTCTATCAATCCATATAACAGCACTAGTGCCCAGTGAACAGGAATGGAATACTAGTAAACCACAGATTTAAGAAGTACTTTTAATAATATCCCTACACTCCATTTTTCGTACTGAGGGTCTCTTAACCTTCATTTCATCGTTCTAACCATCTGAATCATAACTTAAAATGCCCATCCTTGAAGGTTGGTTAATAGATTAATTCGAAATTATTGACCCACAATTCACTGCCAATGGCTCCGGTAAAAAAATCGCCTAAGGCACTCGAAGAGAAGACCACTGTAATATGTGTGGGAGTATCCTGTTCATTCCCCCAGGACTCACCCTCTCGAATGTTTGCATACTCAAATTCCGGGTCTGACGGTGTTAACTCACCGTATTTGATGTCGACTTCGAGAGTGCTGAAATCCACTACCTCGTCGCCATTTCTAAACCATCCGGTTCCAATGCGTTCAACGTTATCTCCGGTTCTTTTTTCAAGCAAGACGTAGATATCACACTGATCGCCACCGGGCAGGGGATTGCCATCTTCATCCTCATAGGAAGCGCCAGGTAAGT
>CAWZYX010000171.1:0-4855 GCA_963966315.1 uncultured Winogradskyella sp.
ACAGCAGCTGTTACAGCAGAATCTTATTTTCAATCTGATGCAGATGTGCTATCAGGTATCATCGGAATTTATGATGCAATCCAAGGTGTAAATGAAAACACTAATGGAGACGATGCGGATGTAAATAGAGGTGTTCAATTTGAATACCTGATTACAGAACATCGAACAGATAATACCAGAAGCGCAACTCTAGAAGGATCACGTGCTGATTTTCACAGGTATTTAACGGATCCGGACAATCAACAAAATGAGGATTATTGGGCTTCAATGTATGATGTCATTTTTAGGGCCAATAACATCTTAGACTTTATTGAAGTTGCCGTTGAGGCAAATGTACCTAAGTACACAGCTGAGGCTAAATTCCTGCGGGCATATGCGTATTTCAACTTAGTTAGATTATATGGGGATGTTCCATTAATTACTGAAGTGGCAATTCCAGATGATAAAGAGACACTTTTTACAAGGGTAGCGGCAACGACTGTATATGCTCAAATTGTTCAAGATTTAGAAGAAGCAGAAAGTGCTTTGGACAATACGTATAAGTCAAGAGCATCGAAGGCAGCTGCTCAAGGCCTTTTGGCAAAAGTGTTGATGTCTCAGCCAAATCCTGATTATCAAAGAGCTCAGTTATTGCTGGAAGATGTGATGGGTGATGGCTTTTCATTAATGTCGGATTTCAATGAAGTTTTTTATTCGGAGTTGAACGATGAAATAATTTTCGCTATTCAATATGCTTCAGGTGACCCTCTTGAAAGCCAGGGATTCTCTGCCGAATTCACTTCTGCTGTACGTCAAGGTCGTCAAGACGGTCTTAACATACCCGAAGACAATTTGATCGCTGATCTAAACACATACGGAGGGGATAGAACTGCAACAAGTATTACCAATGTTCAAGGTTCAATAGAAGCAGCAAAGTACTTACCTGATGGATATGAATGGACTGAAGATTATGGAGGAAACTCCAGAAACTCTGGAAATGACTGGATTATTCTTCGATATGCTGATATTCTTTTAATGCATGTTGAAGCAATAATGGGAACGACAGCTTCAACTAGTAATGCTGCAGCGTTGAACTCATTTAATCAAATAAGACAACGTGCTAATCGACCTGATGCAACAGCAGTATCAAAAGAGGATTTATTATTGGAGAGAAGAGTTGAGTTTGCTTTCGAAAACCAAAGATGGTTTGATTTACAGCGTTTTGGTGTTGCGGATCAGGTGTTGAGTGCATATGCTGCAGATATGGGATATACTGATTACAATGCAAGAGCATTGTTACTTCCAATTCCTGCTAGAGAAATTAATCTAAGTGGTGGTCTATTGACACAAAACCCATAAAATATTTTATCATGAAAAATTCATTTAACAAAATTTTTAATAGGGCAAATGCTTTAGTATTGGGCATACTTGCCTTAGGATTGATCTATGGATGTGAGTTCGAATTACCAGGTCCAGGTTTTAAACCTGATGAGACCCCTCCGGATGCCGCTTTTACTTATGCTTCAGATGCTGAGGATTTTAAAATGATAAAATTCACTAATCAATCTACAGAAGCTTTAAGTTTTCTATGGGATTTTGGTGGAGGAAATACTTCTACCGAAGTAGATCCGATTTTCACATTTGCAGATAAAGGGACCTACGAAGTAACTTTAACGGCAACTGATGGGCTGAACGTAAGCAGTGTTTTTACACAGGACGTGGTGGTAGCACCAGGCCCATATCAGCCTATTATTTTAGAAGCCGGTTTTGAAGATGGTACGTTGCCTGACGGTGGTGGAGACGGTCGTGATTCGTGGAGGGTAGGATTTTCAACTGTCATTCAAATTTCATCAAGCCCGGTAGTAAGTGGTTCTCAGGCAGGTAAACTCCCTGCTGATGGTGAGAGAGTTGCCTACCAGGAGATTGTGGTAGAAGCGGAAACTAACTATGATATTAGTTTCATTTACACATTGACTAACGCAGTTCCAGGTAAGATGGTGGTTGAACTCCTGGATGTAACGGCTAATGGAGGCACTTTTGCGTCTTATGAAGAAACGCGCAACCATGTAATTGGTTCTGTAACCTTAAACGATCAGGATGATCCAAATACATATGTAGGAGGTGAAGTTTCATTCGCTTCTGGATCAAGTACGCTAGTTGCTATTATGGTCTCTAACTCTGTTGGTATTGATGCAAGATTTGATGATTTTGCTATACAAATTGGTAACTCTGGAGGAATTCCTCCATCAGTCTCGTTCGATGCAATTCAGGATGCTGATGACTACCTGTTGTATCATTTCGTAAACTCTACCTTAAATGCAGCTACTTATTTATGGGATTTTGGTGATGGATCTACTTCTACTGAAAAGTCTCCAGACCATACCTATGCTGAGGCGGGTTGGAAAACCGTTACGCTATCAGGGACATCTGAAGGTGGTGTATCTGCAAGTTTTAAGTCAACTTTTGAAATACATGACCTTGTGACTGCTGGCTTTGATTACACGGTTGATGGCTTTACCGTTCATTTGAACGATACATCAATTAATGCAGCTGCATTAATGTGGGATTTCGGTGATGGATTTGGCGCCTCATTGGAAGATCCAAGTCATACCTATAGTCAAGCAGGATTTTACACTATTACGCTTAAGGCTACCAGTAGCACCGGACTGGAAAGCGAAGCTACAGTTGCAGTAGCCCTTGGACTTCCAGAGGTGGTGAATGGAGATTTCAGTCATCCTGAAGGTAGAGATTTTAATTGGAAGCATGGAGGTTGGGATGCTGTAGTAGCATCAACTTCTCCATTTAATGGTAGTAGTGATGGATCTCCTTTGAATTATGACGGATCTCCGAGCGGTAGCACTAAAACGGATGGAGCTAAATATACAGGAGGTGCTACAGCCAACGCAGACGGAACTCCTAACGTCAATGGAAACACTAGATATGCATACCAAGCTATCTCTTTGGAACCGAATACAGAGTATTATGTTGAATTTGCTTATGCATTGACGACTGAGGGTGACAGAGTAGTAATGGAAGTTCTTGATGCACAATTTCCTGATAAGGCTGATGACGCTATTACAGCCAGTCGGTTGATAAGCAGTGAAGGCACCATTATGGAAGGTAAAGGCAACTTCAATGTTAAGCAGGAAAAATTCTCTACAGGTGCTAATGGTGAAGTTTCAATATGGCTCTGGTCAAATACTTCTTCTGATGCTTGGTTTGATAATATAAAAATCCTACCAGCTTGGCTAGTAGAAAATTAATTATAGGTTAAAGTGCAAAACTTGCGGAAGGAGATAGGATCATCCTAGTGATACTATTTCTTTCTGTGAGTGCTGCTAAATTTTAAAGGCATGAATAAAAGACAATTTCAAATAAATAATTACCCGGGCTTTCGTCTGGGTAACTATTTTTTAGTTGTTGCAATGAGTCTGGCCATCATGGCGGGAAGTTGCAGTAAAACTGATCCTGAACCTGTAAAAGAGGAAGAGGTTGAAGAACCTGATCCTAAACCCGATCCTCCTCAAACGCCAGACAAGGTAGAAGGTGTGGATTATTTTTTGCCAAAAATTGATCTGAGCCATTGGAAAGTAACTCTTCCTATAGGAAAACCCACTGAAGTCGAACCTCCGGAGATCCTGGAATATGCCACCAACGAGACCTTGATGCCATTTATGTACAATGATTCAACCGATGGATCTCTTGTTTTCTATACTTTTCCGGATGAATCCACAGCGAATTCCAAATATTCCAGGACAGAATTACGAGAACAAGTGGATCCGGGTAGTAATACCACCAATTGGACATTTACTGAAGGAGGTAGGATGAAGGGAAAGCTGAAAGTATCAGAGATCACTAAAGATGCTTCAGAAAAATTTCATCGCACGATCATCATGCAAATACATGGAAGATTGACCAACGAACAGCGTGATTTGATTGGTAAAGATGACAACGATGCACCACCGATGCTCAAGATTTACTGGCAGAATGAGAAAGTCAGGGTTGTAACCAAAGTGCTGAAAGATCCAGATAATACTGATATAGCATATATCCTTACCAAAGATTCGTGGACGGATGATGCGGGGCATTATTTTGACACAGAAGTTGGGAACAACGAATTTACATTGGAAGTAATCGCAAGTGATGGAAAATTAGAAGTAATTTTAAATGAGACAGAGTCAGTTGTTTACCAAGATATTCACAAAGAGAAATGGTCTGTTTTTGAAAATTATTTTAAGGCGGGTAATTACCTTCAAACTTTGGATCCCGGCGCATCTGCCAAAGTAAAATACTACGATTTAGTCGTCAGCCATTGATTTTATAAATGGTGCTTTTATTCAAGTGTTTTTTCGCCTAACTTTTTCTGTGTAATCAAAACCTACTATCATGAAAAGAAGACAAGTAATAAAAGGTGCAGGCCTGGGTTTATTGGCCCTTTCAGGTCTTGACCATATGAATGTTAATGCATTTGCCCCATCAGCAAAAGGTGTAAATAATGCTTGGAAAATTAATATGTTTTCCAAGCATTTACACTGGGTAGGTTATGACGAAATGGCTAAAATCACTTCTGATGTGGGTTTTGATGGTGTAGATCTTACTGTCCGCCCAAATGGACATGTCGAGCCGGCCGATGTTGAAAGAGATTTGCCGAAAGCTGTTGAGGCATGTGACAAACATGGTGTGGAAGTTGAAATGATGACCACTGCCATCACAACGGCCGATGATCCCAATACAGAGCGGATCCTTAGGACTGCTGGTGGGTTGGGCGTCAAGGTGTACAGGTTGGGATGGCACAAATATGATTTTGGTATCTCTATTGAAGATAATATCAGGAATTTTGGAGAAGAGCTTAAGAAAATTGCAGAACTCAATGCCA
>CAWZYX010000172.1:0-4843 GCA_963966315.1 uncultured Winogradskyella sp.
TCACGATTGGTTTCCCTATAAACAAGCCAAAGGGACGTAATCCGTTAATCCGTTATTTTTATCTAAGTATCTATGCTATTTGACAATTAAATGGTATGTCATCCGCTATTGCTCATACACTGGCTCGTTGTGGTGCATTAATTGATCCTCTCATGAATTACGTAGAAAAATATTTTGGAAAAGCAATGATTGATTTATCCTATAGTGATATTCAGTCCTATTTTGAGGAAAGTAAAGAAGAGTCTAATATAATTGAATACAAGTCCTTTTCGACAGAATATGGAAATACAACTGAGAATCTGAAAGGTGTAATTAGGACAATTTGTGCATTATTAAACTCTGAAGGAGGAATTGCAGTTTGGGGTTCACCCATAGGGAGAATTGTTGAATCAAAAAAAGAAAAGATTTTTCAGGGTAGTTTGACACCAATCCCAGAGTTAATAGAGAAAGATAAGCTTATCAACAAGATTTCGGATAGTATCTCACCAATGCCAATTTGTTCAATATTTTACTTAATTCCCTTATAAAATCAGGGTTAGTTGATATTCTATTATGTCCCTGACTGCTTATACAGTCATTAGCCAAATCTTTTCCTTATAATCGTTCTCTAGCTTTGGTGATGTGACATTGTATAACAAAGCTGCGATTGGCATATCGAAATATTCTAGGAATTCATTTCTGCAAAATTTGTATTTCAGCAAAAAAGTAGGATTAAAAGGAAAAATTTCTCTTTCATCAATTGAATCGCATCCCGAACGCTTGCTAAGTCGTCGATATAAAACAGTTTTTTGATGCGATCTCCTTTGCTATCTTGAAGTTTTTCATAGGGGATAATTAATCATTGTTTTGTTTTTAGGTTTTCCCTAATTCTATCGATTTGCCCGGATAAACCGACTTCTCTCTCAATTTTTAGCGAGATCAGTATTCCTTTACCTGGCTTTTCCAAATCCAATGCCTCTGAAACTGCATGCTATATTTATTTGGTGTGGAGTTCTTCTACTATGAATAGAATAATTACAGTTTTATCCTGAATAGATAAACCCAAAAAACGGGATCGTTCAATCAGTTTCTTTGTTTTGATCATATATAAATAATCTGCTTAGTTTGTCCCAAAAATGGCCTCCCAGCAAAAATAAACTTGATATAAACAGGGCGTCTCCAAGGATGTAGGTCCAGAGTGGTATAACTTTTAAACCCGGCACGTAATGTATCAGATAAGGCAGCATCCATCCTGCGAATAATGGCAATATAAACAAAATCAAGCCAATCCTGTAGCGCGCTAAGCTCACATAATCAGGAGGGGCAAATTGCTTCAGAAAGACAAACAATTTTTCTTTTATGATTTGATACCCATCTTTACCCATAATGGCGACCCCAATGATCATAAATAGCTCGGGAATCCCAAGAGCTAGTAAACCAGAAATGGCACTTTTAACACCTATAGACCATGGGAGGGAGGCAACAAAAGGAATAAGCAACGGACTCAATAAGCCAAGAACAATTACACTACCCCCAAAAATAAGTCTGGGTTTTGAGATTGGTTGTTGTGTATTCATTGTTTTTCAGCTTCAGCTGCTTTAGTCTCCAACCTTTTCCTTATGAATTTAAGTAAGTAACCTATTGGAATAATTGACAAAAACGACAAAGTCCAAATGCCAGGGCCAAATGGTGCAAAGGGCAAAGTGAAAAGTGAAGCAAGCGGTTCAGGAAGTATGCTGTAAAACATACTCCGTTCTTCATCATCCGTGATGTTTTCAGATGTTAATTCATTTCGTTTGGCAAAGTGCCAATTAAACGCAGCTGTAAAGCCTGTTAGCGCCAGAAATATGCTTTCCATTTGAAGTGCGAGTTTCATCCCGTCAAATTCCATATCAAATCGCACGAAATACAAATAAAGCATCAGGAAAAACATCTGAACAATTGACAATGAAGCATGCAAAGGTGAACTCCTCACCAGATTGCCTAATTGCCTGTTGAACTGTATCCAATACATGATAATCAAAATCAGACCGACGACGATCACCAACACCTGCATGATGTTCTCGCTGTAGATCTGACTCAAGGTATGGTATTTCAATTCCGGATCATCTGGTCGGGGCAAGATCAGAAATACCTGAAAGACAAGAAGGGCATACAATACATTTATTACGATTTTGAGGCTATTGAGCAGACCAACTCCGCGCTCAATCTGAGCTTTTTTTGGTTTGGTTTTTTTTAATGATTGCATCTTTTAGTACATAAATGAGAACCAAGGTCGCAAAAAAACGCAACTTATTGATGAAAGATTATAAATACCGGCCATGTAATAACTAAATTCCCACTGGAATGGTGTAGGTGATGTTCAACCGATATGAGTTTTGAACTGCCGGGCCATCCCAGTTTTTATAGATTGCGCTTGTGGCGTATTCCCCATATACATTAAGAGATGATTTATCAAATACCCAAACTTTGCCAAACCTGGCGCCGATTGGCAGATAAAACTGTTTAGTGTCCCAGTCATAAAGTGCCACCAGGTCAGCAGTCTGAAGGTAAAAACCTGAGCTGGCAAAACGATAGGCCAAAAAGGGCGCTATACCCAGCGGATTGGCATCTGATTTACCCGCAGGTAAAGTTTTCGGATCTACCGCTGTGAAGGATTGAGTAAACAGCAATCCGTAAAACCATTGTCCTGAGGTGTTTACGATAGCAGCTGCAATTCCATATCCCCATTCGTTTTTAGCTACATCCTTATTCCCGGGAAGGGTAACCAGAGGACCAATGCCTGCCCGTCCTGTTCCCCAATCTGAGAACTTTGGAATAATCAAACCAAAAAGTTCGGTATTGCCCAAACCGGATTTACCGGTTTCCGCATTTTCATAGTGCCTAAGGGTCAAGCGCGGTAAAATGGTTACTTTTTTCAGTGGAACTGGGGCCACAATACGCAATTGGACATAGTTGTCTAATCCCTGAGGACGTGTATTTCCATTCACCATATCCTGGTGGTAGTCAGGCATGCTCTGATAGGCAAACTGGAAACTCCACTGAGTGGCTGTCGCATCCATAGCCATAGACTCGCGATCCTGCAAACCGCCTTCATCGTCCTGTGCGGATAATGATAGTCCAAATATTCCGGCTGTAATGAAAAGTAAGAGTCGTTTCTTCATCTATTTATGGTATGTTATTATGAAAGCAAAATTTTTACTTTCTTTTGTGCATCTTTCACCTTGCTATTCAGCTCATTCCATGCTGGTGGTGATATGGATTTTTGAACCTTCTTAAAATACCGGCTTCTTTTTTGTCTATTTTCTGAAAGGCATTTTGTTTTCAGGTTGGATCAAAAAACCTTTGGGTAGGGCTATGTAACCTAAGCAAGGTGAACCAGCCTTTCCTTGGAACAGTTTTTAGCCAAATGTTTTACGGAACACCAGCAGGTAATTCTGGGGCAAAATATAAATCTACGGAACTAAGGTCGCTGTATTCCAAATCATTTAAAGATCCAATTGAAGGAAATGGTTGGCCATTAACCAATTCGTTTGCGAGTGATTTAATAGCCTGTGTTTTTGCAAGGCTGGGTAGTCCTTCCAACAACATATTTCCATTGTATAGTAAAACAAGGATTAACCTTTCAATCAGGTTCTTCTGCCCGATAATGGATTCCGACATCTTTTTTTAAGCGTAAGGATTAATTCATGAATACTCAATAATGTGTAACGATATGGTTCTTATTTTTTTTCAAAAGTATAAGTAATTTTCCAATCCTCTTTCATATCAATCACGGTCCAACCTTTTTCTTTGGCTTCATCCAGTCCTTTATCCAATCTGCCAATGTGGGATTCACGATCATATGCCCATTCGCGTTTCCCATCCGTATGATGAAGGTATAGCATAAAACTTTTATACGTGTTGGAGGCGGTCCATTGCATCATTTGCAGATCACCATCTGAATTTCCGGATGCAAAGACCGGTTTTTTACCAATAAATTTATGGATCCCAATGGGTTTACCTTCTTTGTCATCTATAAAATCCATTTCGGGTTTCAAAAACCCGATGGATTCGCTAACTTTGACTGGTAACACAAAAAACAAAAAGACGACATAGGTGATATAAACGCAATGCGTTTATTCCATTGTTGGCGTGCATTAAAAATTAAATGGGACTAGGATTTCACATAGGACAAGGAGGAATTGACGATTTAGGTGAATACATCGGCCAAATTGAAATGGACGAACACCATTGGCTCCAGAAGAATGGATTTCTAATAAATGGAGAGACTGGACATTTACCTGACCCTATTGAAAGCTTACCTTACTTCGATGATGTGGTTCTAACTCATGAAGAGGTGGTAAGAATCAAAAAAAGATTTGATAATAGAAAGAACGATGCGTTTCGGACATCAGGATTTACCAGTACAGCGGTTGACAGAATGGAAGAAATCCTGAATCGTCTAGTAGCAGAACGAAAAGGACTGAGTACATGTGCAGATTAAAAGAAAATAAAAACGACACGCCAACATAATAGAATTTAAGGCACAGTTGAGCCAAAAAAAGAGCCGGAAAGATTGATTTACTTTCCGGCTTTATTTTAGAGATTGAGCCTGAGTTGCCCGGCTCAATTGTGTTTTAAATTATGTTGGGCTAAACCGTTGTTTAATAAATTGTTGGCATATGGGGTTTGAATAGGTATTTGTTTATTTGCCCAGGGGTGTTTTAGTTGTTTTTCACGGTGGGTTTTGCCCGATTTCAGTTTTGTTTTTGGGTTAATGGCTACATACCAATTTTTTTGGTACCTCAGGACACACCTTTCCTATTTAAACTATTTTCATGGTTTATTTAATCAGTCTTATTTCAAAGAACGTTTTTCAGTC
>CAWZYX010000173.1:0-4785 GCA_963966315.1 uncultured Winogradskyella sp.
ACTCCGAGGATTTCAGCCGCATCACTAGCTTCAGCATCACGAGTCTCGGCGGTTCCACGAGTACCTAATTCCCCCCCGGGAAGATCAATAATTCCAATCTTTTTTCCCCTAGCCACTTCCTTGGCCAGGGTACCTCCACATCCCAGTTCAACATCATCCGGGTGTGCGCCAAAAGCTAAAATATCTAATTTCATAATTGGTATTTGCTTTAATCGCTTCCAAAAGTATTAAAAAGCACGGATTTATCGCGATTGTTTTCAATACGCAAACGGTTTCGTAATTAAATAATTCATAAAATCAGCTGAAAACAGGGCAATTCTTGAAAACTTTTAAAATCCAGGAAAGCATGACATTCGTCATAAGAATTCCCTCCTTCAGAAGGTAATTTTACATGGAATTACAAGAAGTTGTAGTATGGGCTTAATGCTAACCATTCTTTCCATTACCATCCTCCTTTTTATCTGGGGGAAATTTACACCTGATATTGTTGCGCTTATCTCAATGATGAGCCTTTTCTTTTTTGGGATTCTAACACTGGAAGAAACCCTAAGTGGATTTAGCAACCCTACCGTGATCATGATCGCAGCGCTTTTTATCATCGGTGAGGGTCTTTCTCAAACAGGATGGACAGCTCTTGCCGGTGAAAAGTTCATTGAACTTGCCGGTAAAAGCAGTACGAAACTTCTTTTGATCACAACGTTTGGATCTGGTCTTCTCTCGGGATTTGTGAGTAATACGGGGACGGTGGCCACCCTCCTTCCTGTGACGATCAGCTCGGCCTGGAGCATAGGTACCTTGCCTTCAAAATTACTGATGCCGGTTGCCTTTGGATCTAATACCGGAGGGCTTCTGACTTTAACGGGCACTCCGCCAAATATTATTGTAAATAATACCATGCTGCAAAGTGGCCTTGAAGGGTTTTCCTTTTTTGAATTCGGTCTCATTGGTCTACCTCTATTGATCATCACACTGGTCTATTTTAAATTTTTCGGATACCGTCTCCTACCTAGTAATAAAACCAATAACAAACCCGTAGACATTGGCAGTACCTTGCACAAGTGGATAGAAGCCTATAAAGTGGACGGGGATTACTACAGATTACGAGTGCGTTCTGTCTCTCCTCTGCTCAACACCAAACTTGGTGACTGGGACTTTGAAAATGAGTACGGTGTTTCAATTCTTAGAATTCAAAGAAGATTTCCTAAGCCTCTGAAACCGAAGGATACATTTATTGAATTCCCGGAAGAGCAAACAGAATTTCTTTATCACGATATCCTCACCGTAAAAGGAGATACGGAGGCCATCAATTCCTTAATGATCAAATTTAGATTAGGGCTTTTACCTCTGGAGCCTATGGCTGATGAAATGAGAAACAATCTCATCAATCAGGAGGTAGGCATGTCTGAAGTGATTGTCACTCCTAAATCTGTATTGGTGGGAAGGAATATCAGAGTTGGACGTTTTTTCAAACGATTTGGTGTTCAGTTGATGGCAGTTTCAAGAAATAACAGACCCTTAACCGAACGTGAAATTACAATAAAGGCAGGGGATGCCTTTCTTATCAGAGGAATCTGGAGTGATATTGAACAATTGAAAGATCATTACGAAAACCTCGTCATCGTTGGTAGTCCGGAAGGGATGGCTAAAACAATAACACAACTCACTTACAAATCCTATATCGCCCTTTTTGCTTTAGTACTCATGGTAGTCTTACTTGTTTTAAATCTGGTACCTGGTGCTATTGCCGCCCTGTTATCGGCAGGTATTGTGCTGATCAGTGGATGTGTACCTATTTCCAAAGCCTATAAAGGAATAAGTTGGGTAAGTGTGGTCATGATCGCGGCGATGATCCCCATGGGTCTGGCCTTACAAAAAACCGGAACTGCCGAACTACTGGCAAATGGTCTGGTATCCACATTAGGGAGTATTAGTCCTTTGGCCTTATTGGCAGGCGTGTTTATTTTAACAACCAGTTTCAGCCAGGTCATTAACAACTCTGCTACGGCCGTTCTCATGGCCCCTATTGTGATCCTTGCGGCAAAGACCCTCGACCTTTCAGCGGCTCCCTTTATGATTGCTGTTGCGGTTAGTGCTTCTACAGCTTTCTTAACTCCTGTAGGGACCACCACCAATGCTATGGTAATGACGGCTGGCGGATACAAGTTTATGGATTACATGAGAGTAGGCGCTCCACTCCTGCTCTTATTCTTAATAACCACATTATTATTAGTGCCACTCATCTGGCCGTTTTAAAAAAAATATCAATAAAATTATAACAACATGGAAACCTTATTAAAAGAACCAATTATGACAAGAGATCTTGAAGAATATGGAATCAGGGATGCAAAAGTTCACTGGAACTGGACCCCTGAGCAACTACAGGCTAAAACAATAGAACTAGGATTGGGTCGTGAAACTGCGAATGGTACCTTAGCCATTAACACAGGGAAATTTACAGGACGTTCTCCCAGAGATCGCTTTCTGGTAATGGATGACTATACTAAAGACCGCGTATGGTGGGGAAAAACCAACAAAGGGATTGCACCTGAGAATTTCGATCACCTTCAGCAGGAAATAGAAAATTACCTTAGTGGTAAGGAGATCTATGCACGAGATGGCTTTGTGTGTGCCGATCCCAAATACAGAATGGGCGTAAGAACCATTACTGAATACCCATGGTCTAACATGTTTATTTTTAACATGTTCCTGAGACCCTCTGAAGAAGAATTAGAATCATTCAAAGAAGAATGGCTGGTACTTTGTGCTCCCGGTTACGAATGTCCTGAGCCCGAAAAATACGGCTTAAGACAAGGAAACTTTTCCATTCTAAATTTCACAAAAAAGATTGCACTTGTTGGAGGATCTGCTTACACAGGAGAGATGAAAAAAGGTATTTTCTCAGCCTTAAATATGATTTTGCCTGTTGATAAAAATGTGCTGCCTATGCACTGTTCGGCCAATTTTGGTGAAAATGGAGATACCGCTCTGTTCTTTGGCCTTTCAGGAACAGGAAAAACAACGCTCTCTGCCGATCCAAGTCGAAAACTAATTGGCGACGATGAGCATGGCTGGACCCCAGAGAATACCATTTTTAATTTTGAAGGGGGTTGCTATGCAAAAGTCATTGATCTTACCGAAGAGAAAGAACCGGAAATCTACCGTGCTATAAGACCGGGAGCGATACTTGAAAATGTTATCTTTAAAGACGATAATACTGTCGATTACATGGACAGTTCCATCACTCAAAACACAAGGGTAAGCTATCCCATATACCATATAGACAACATACAGATACCTTCGTACGCAGATAATCCTAAAAACATCTTCTTCCTAACCTGTGATGCTTTTGGTGTGTTACCTCCGGTGTCTAAGTTAACACCCGGACAGGCTGCATATCACTTTATATCAGGATATACGGCTAAAGTAGCTGGAACAGAGGCAGGGATCACTGAGCCGGTTCCTTCGTTCTCTGCATGCTTTGGAGAGCCATTTATGCCATTACATCCAACCGTTTATGCTGAGATGCTGAGCAAAAAAATGCAGGAAGCCGGTGTAAATGTGTGGTTGATCAATACAGGTTGGTCAGGTGGCCCTTATGGAGTTGGGTCAAGAATTAAGCTCAAGTATACAAGAGCCATGATCACGGCAATTTTAGAGGGCGAACTAGATAATGTGGAGCTAGAGCAGCATCCCATCTTTGGATTACATATGCCAAAATACTGTCCAAACGTTCCAACCGAAATGCTGGATCCGATGAACACCTGGTTGCAAAAAGGTGCCTACATTAGTAAAGCAATTCAGTTAGCGCATTCCTTCCACCTTAATTTTGAAAAATTTGCCAGTGAGGCATCTAAAGAGATTGTTGAGGGAGGTCCACTAATTGATGAACACCATCAGTTAAACGACCACGTTTAATAATTCCATGACCGAAGGAGTCCGAGAGGGCTCCTTCTTTTATTTATGACTTAAGTACAGGCTGACTGAGCTTAGCATTTTCTATAGCCTGATTAATATCCTTTTTTAAATCCTTGACCTCCTCGATACCGACCGAAAAACGGATAAGATTATTGGAGATACCAATGCTATCTCGCTCCTCTTGAGTGAGAAGGGCGTGGGACGTTAAGTGTGGTGAGATCACCGTACTCTCAACTCCTGCCAGACTCATAGACGGTTTGATCAATCGAAGAGATTTCTGAAACAACTCGGCATTGATTTCATTACTTAACTCAAAAGAGAGCATGGCGCCAAAACTGTGCATTTGTCGTTTTGCTATTTTGTGTTCGGGATGTGACTTCAATCCTGGATAGTACACCTTTGACACTTTGGAATGTTTTGAGAGCCATTTGGCCATCTTCATTGCATTCTTGCTCTGAGCCTTTACCCGCAGGCCCAGTGTTTTCATACTGCGCTCCAGCATCCAAACAGTCATATCACTGAGACTACCTCCAAAATTCCTGGCCACATGCCAGATGCGATCCATATGCTCGGCAGTACTGGCTACTGCCCCTGCACAAATATCGGAATGACCACCAAGGTATTTGGTAGCAGAATGCATCACCAGGTCTACGCCCAGATCGATAGGATTTTGGTTGACCGGAGAAGCAAAAGTGTTATCAATGGAAGTGAGAATCCCTTTAGACCTTGCCATTTTGGTTAAAGCCTCAATATCCGTGACGGTCATTAAGGGGTTTGATGGTGTTTCAAAATGGATCAGACTGGTATTGTCTTGAATCACCGCCTCAAAATCAGCAACGCTATAGCCTTTGGTAAACGTATACTCAATGC
>CAWZYX010000174.1:0-4705 GCA_963966315.1 uncultured Winogradskyella sp.
GGAAATACTAAGGGCTACAACAGTGGTTAAAACAAAAACTAATTTTTTCATGATTTTTTTTTATTGGTTAAACTATTTGTGCACAACTTGTTAATTTGATGCGCATTCATTTATATTTACACAAGAGGCTAAGCGTTAGATGAGCCTTTATGATTTTTTGGGAAATCTTTAACACCTATGCAGCACTACTCACAGCTTATCACCAACTTCCAAAATGGAGATGAGCGCGCTTTTGAGCTGCTTTATGACAACTATTCCGGAGCCATTTACAATGTGATTCTCCGGATGACCAGAAATGAGGCACTATCGCAGGACTTACTGCAGGAAACCTTTATGAGTATTTGGGATAAAAGGCATCAGTTTGATAGTGAAAAGGGTCGCTTTTATACCTGGGCCTTCAGAATTGCACGGCACAAAGTGTTAAATTTTAGTCGCTCTCAAAAAAACCTCATCCAAAGGGATGAATTAGGTGTATATGTAGATGAAACAGATAACGAAGACTTAAGCGAGGAACTTGATGGACTCAAGGGAGCCATTCTGAAACTACAGTCACACCATCAGAGAGCTTTGGAACTGGTTTATTTTAATGGTCTGACGCATAAGGAGGCACACAAAACCATGGACGTACCTTTAGGCACTTTTAAGTCTTACGTACAACAAGCGGTTAGAGAGTTGCGAAAACATTACAATAAGCTATCTCTTTTGCTGTGTTTATATTTAATGCCCTAGGAATGATGGACAAGGAGAAAATATTAAAAGAAGGGTTGCTGGAATTGTACTTTCTGGATGAATTGGACCATAGTACAAGGTCAGAGGTCGAACAAGCCATTGCAAGCGATGATGACTTGAAAAACATAGCACAGGAATTAGAACTGAATCTGGAACAACTGGGATTAGACAATGCCATTTCCCCACCAGCTGCAATAAAGGCAAACCTGCTCAAAAGCATTTCCAAAACCCAAAAAGCAACCGGTGTAAAGCCTTTAAGCTCGAATAAATATAGAATTTGGTTCAGCCTTGCTGCTGCCGCTTCAGTTGTCTTGTTTTTAAACACAATTTTTCTTATGGTACAAAACGGTGATATCAAACAACAACTGGCCACTTTGGAAACTGAATGGGAACAGCTAAAGAAAGACCAGGAGTCCTTGCGCACCACCTACAATGCGCAGGGAGAGATGCTTGCTTTTCTCTCCCATCCCGAAACAGAACAGTATCTGATGTATGGCAATGAGCAACAACCCGATGCCAGGTTGGTTAGCTATGTCAACCACAAAAATAAAAGGGTGATGGTAAACACCACACAGCTCAATACGCTAGACAGCGAACACGACTACCAGATGTGGGCCGACGTGGAGGGCGAAATGATAAATATGGGTGTTATTGATCTAAAGGAACCAATGATTGCCATGAATTACATTGATAAGGCCGAGTCTTTTAACATAACCATTGAACCTAAAGGAGGGTCGGAACATCCAACTGTGTCCAATCTAATATCGAATACTTACCTTAGATAGATACTAGTACTTATGAAACAAGTTGCATTTATTATATGTCTCGTTTTAACGACATTTTCAGCCGCCCAGTCTGAATCTGAAATAAAAAATGAACCTTATGTAAGGCATCGCCTGGCAGTGGGTTTGGGACACACCCACGTACCTTCTAATGAATTAGTGGATGGAAGAAATAAATTAGCATTTGCGTCATGGACTTTGGATTATGATTTCCATTTTAATGAAAAATGGGGCATTGGATTAGAAACAGATTTTATATCCGAATCTTTCACTATTATCAGACCGGATGGCGAAGAGCTGGAACGAGAGTTTCCTTTTTCTGTGACACCCGTAGCTCTGTATAAGCCCTCTGAAAGATGGACCCTTGCTGCCGGTGTGGGCGCCGAATTTGCACCGGGAGAAACATTGGTCTTTACCCGAGTGGGGGTAGAATATGGCATTGAAATTTCAGATCGCTGGGAAATTGGCGCACACCTATTATGGGATGCCCGCTGGGATTATTACAATGCCTGGAGTCTGGCACTTGTTATTTCAAGACTTTGGAGGTGATCATCACAACAGCAGGTCTTCTAATGCCGGTCTAAGGTTGGGGAACTCATACTTAAAACCCTCCTCTTCTATTTTTTTGGACGAGACGCGCTGACTCTCAAATAGTATAATCGCCATTTCACCAAGTATCGCATGCATAAGGACACTCGGTACATTTGGCAAGAACAAGGGCTTTTCCAGAACCTGAGCAGCAGCTTTGGTGAGTTCGTTGTTGGTCACGGCATTGGGTGCAACGCCGTTAAAAACACCTTCCAATTGATTCTGTGCAATGAATAAAAAAATGCCTGCCAGGTCCTTTATATGAATCCAGCTTTGCCACTGTTCCCCACTACCGAATGGGGCTCCCAACCCCAATTTAATGGGCTTCACTATCTGTGGTAAGGCCCCATCCTTATCTGATAAAACCAATCCTATCCTAACTTTTGAAATAAGACAGTTCAGTGTCGACAATTCGTCCACTGCTGCCTCCCATTGCTCAACCACTTCTCCTAAAAAAGTGTTAGAAACACTCGGAAAATTCTCCTCATAATAGTTGGTGATGCTCGAAGGGTAGATGCCAATGGCACTCGCTGAAATAAAATGACGTATTGGAAATTGATGGTTCTCGATGGTATTTTTCAACAAGCGAGTACTGTTAACTCTACTGTCAAGAATTTCCTGTTTGTAGGATTTGGTCCAGCGTTTTGAGATCGTAGCCCCGGCCAGATGAATGATTGTCGAAACACCTTCAAAACAAGCAATATCGATTTCCTGGTTTTTAACATCCCAATAAAAACCCTTGTAGCTGGCATCACTGGAAAGCTTTGATTTTGATCTGCTCAAGTAATGCACCGTAACTCCTTGCTTCATGCAACGATTTACAATCTCCTGACCCACCAATCCTGTAGCTCCTGTAATTAAAACCGTCATCCTTTAAACTTTTGGCAAAGGTACAATAGGGCCTAAGGTCTCAGAGGCTATTTAGTTCGGATTTAACAGTTTTATCTTGAAATGCTTAGATCACTTTACGTGCTCTAAGCATTTCCCTCTTTCCGGGAGGGCCCGGTAGGCGTTCCACCTCAAAACCAACAGCTTTCAAGGCTCTTCGAACACTACCCTTAGCGGAATAGGTTACAAGGGCACCTTTTGCCTTTAAGGCAGCGTACATTTTTTCAAAAATTTCTTCTGTCCACAGATCTGGTTGTACCCGAGCCCCAAAGGCATCGTAATAGATCAGGTCAAACTCGTTGCTATTGCTTACCTCCTGAAAAAACGTTTGTTGCTTCAACAGACTGAAGTTTGGGCTAATGGAAATCTGTTCTTCCCAGACCGAACCATGCAAGGCCTTAAAATCTTCCTCCGTTGCTTCATCGATAAGATCCACATAATTCAATGATTCGAGTTCACTGCTCGCCACCGGATAGGCCTCTATGCCCGTATATCTGAGATCAACGCCTAATTCGCGCCCCTTGATCAAAGTAAGTAAGGTATTGAGTCCCGTACCAAAGCCCATTTCCAGTATGTGCAATTCCTTCAAAAGAGGTTCCCGAACGAAGCGATTGATCTGAAAAAGTAAACCGTGGTTGATAAAGACGTGATTTGCTTCTTGTATAGCCCCGTGTATGGAATGATACTGTTCGTTCCAGTCTTCGATCTGGATGGTTTTTGAACCGTCGGCCGTTGTGATCAACTTTCGTTTCAAGCTACTCGATCAGTAATCGTTTTATTCTAGGGATGGGTCCAACACATTCGGTTTTATGACACGCAAGACACATATTTATGGTACTGTTGAACCGTTCTTTAAGCTCAGCACTACTACTGCTGTCGAGGACTGCTTTTTGCGTCTGTATATAGGCAGGGGCATAGGACGAAAAAATACTATTTCTCCCCGAAGCATCGGTCATTTCAGCAGTATGAATCGCTTTAAAGTCTTCAGGCATTTCTGCCAGTGGTTCCCCGCTTAGAATCTGTGATCTCAGTACAGTATTATAGTCATAAAACTCCTGCATGAGCAGAGCCATCTCGGAAGGCTGGTACATGACATACGCCTTATCGTTTGTCTGTTCTTTCTCTTCCTTAGCTGATTGACAAGACAGACTAATCAACAGCAAACCGAGAAACAGGGCAATGCGCTTATTCTTTAAGAAGGACCCCATCAGCTACAAAGGCAAAAGTACGTTCCGGTGAAGTGATGGCATCAATTTCTTCCTGAGATTTACCTGCATCTTCAGCATAGTGTTTGAGGTCGTCAACCGAAGTCTCGGATACGTAGGCATTTCCGTGAATGATCACTTCCCCATCTGCATTCAATGGCATAAAGAACCCGTAATCTTTAAAAGTGACACGAACCACCTGATCATCACCCATATCGAGTTTCATCCAGCAGCCTTTTTTGGAGCATACCTCCTGAATTTTACCCGTTGTTTTCACCATTAAGGTGTCTCCGGCCTTCATCTCATTATACTTGATCATCATCTCAGAAGAAGTAAGGACATCGCGGTCATCAATTTCTTCACCGAAAGAGGCATAGGCCAATTCAGCACTAACTGCTTCTTCATTTTGCTGATCTGTATTTTGGCCTTTTTTGTCGTTTTTACAACTTACTGCAATTAAAACAAGGAGTAATAAAATTCGTTTCATGGTATACATTTAAGATCGATTTAATG
>CAWZYX010000175.1:0-4689 GCA_963966315.1 uncultured Winogradskyella sp.
AAGATTAGCAGATTTCTACGATATTTGGTAGATGCAGTTTACCAGTGGGTTACAATAAGACTAAAGAATTTTCATACGAGCAACTTGCAACCTGCTGGTTGTTATCGAGGAAAACATTGGAAGGAAATCTTCAAACATCTTCGAAGGCTTAATGTGAAAATTCGGAGCGAATATTATGACGAAAACAGCACAACAACAAGCGCTAAAAATGAATATGCGAACTGAGCCCTTTGATGTGGAAAGCAATCCTGAAACTGCAGTGCTTCTAGCAACTGGGCCGCATACTTAATTTTAGTTGAGTGTTGGTCGTAATGTTCTTTTATTAGGAACGGCTAGCGTTCCTAATCTCAAATCCTTACTTTGGTGAAAAAAACTGAATGGCTCTAGACGCTGATTTACAGGAGAAGAAAAACCAACTCTCTGAATTCGTAGAAATAACAAAAAATGTCCTTAACTACCTTCCAGCAGTCCTAACTAGCAACAGTGACAAAGGGGATTACAGAATCCATGTGAATGAACAAGCTGGTTTCAAGAAATATATTCGACCGATAAACACCCGCCTCTTTATTTCGGATTCAGCCAGTTTTGATGCTTCATTTTCAGCGTTTTCTAGTCTTGTCGTAAGAATTAAAAATGGTGAACGGACTTTCAATGACGATGAATTATTAATAATTGACAGGACTTTGTATACTATTCAGCAATCCATTGGAGCTGGGCTTGACTTACTTGTGAATCCGAATAGTGCAAGGAAACATGTTGGCAATAGATTTGAGGAGTTGATAAAAGTAGTTTTTACAGAAATTGGAATTTCCAACAAGAAGAAAGTACTCAAAATTCCTTACGAAACAGACGAAGGAACCAAAGTTTATAAATGTGAAAATGATTTAATCTTATCTCCGTTTGAAAAAGTAAAATCAACTTCAAAATCTTTAGATAAGAATGAAATAGTCGTTTCAGTTAAAACAACTTCCAAAGATCGAATGGGTAAAATGTTCATCGATAAAATACTGTTAGAAAGATTCGTAGAACATGATCAAAAAGTCATTGGAATTTTTCTAAATGATGTCCAAAGAAAAGAACATGATAATATTAGTTATACCCTTGTTTCAAACCTATTTATGGTTTACAGTAAGTTTTTAACTGAGCTTGAAGGTGTTTACTACCTTGATCCACCTCCGAATGCTAAAAAAGAACCTTACAACAAATATATGAAGTCATTTTCAGAATTGATCACTACAGATGTTTGGAGGTTACTATCATCTTAATTTCTGTCTCCTTTTTTGAGATTCTTTGGAATCAACCTCACTTTTGATTCTAGATAAATGATCTTGGTCAGAAAGACGTTCCGAAATAATTTTACAATAAGGTTTTTCCTTCTCAATTCCAATCCATTTTCGATCATAAGCCTCTGCAACAGCAAAAGTTGAACCTGAACCGCCAAAAGGATCAACAACAATATCACCTTTATCCGACGATGAAAGAACAACCCTTCTTAAGAGTTCCACGGGTTTTTGAGTTTCATGAGCATATCGTTCCCATGAACCATTTGAAATCGTTGGGATTTCTATTACATCTTTGGGCTTTGCTCCTAAGGGATTGGGTTCCCAAACATAATTCCTACCATTTTTCTTGCCTTTGGAATATTGTGATGTTTCTGCTTGAGGTCTAACCGGGTATTTTAAGGTATGCTCGTTGTAAGGAATACGTATTTCATCAACATTGAACTTGAAATCCTTGGACTTTCTTAAATGAAGGATGCTTTCATGTGACCTACCCCAATCGTTTCCAAGATTCGCCTTATTTCTATAAAACCAAACTAACCATTTGCATCCTTTAAACAGATTAGCAGATGCCCATTTGACATCTGCAAGAATTTCTGAAAACCCACAAATGTACATGGAACCGGTATTTTTTAGAATTCTACTTGCTTCTGTTATCCACTCCAAACTCCATTCGACATACTCTTTTTGAGAAGAAAAAGAGTCCCATTGAGCTTTCTTGATATTATAAGGTGGATCTGCAAATATCAGATCAACTGAGGCATGCTCTAACGTCTGTAAAAATTCCAACGAATCAGCATTGTATAGCTTACCAAGTTTAGTTTCAAAGAAAGGGTTATATTTTTTAGAGGGAGCATCTTTTTTCCTGTAAGTGATTTCCAGTTGCATCTCTTCTACAAGAGATAGAACTTGATCTTCGCTGTAAACTCTATAATTATTAATTGGATGTCTTGAACTTTTAAACTTACCTGATTTGTCCCATCGTCTTAGGGTTTCGGAGTTGACATTCAACTTTTCAGCAGCTTCACTTACGGATAAATATTTTGACATAATAGAAGATTATACAACCTTATACAACATTACACAACAAAATTAAGAAGAAAAAAGAAAATAAAAAAGCACAATTTCTAACGATTAAGCTCCAATGATACGCTATAGGGCTGCGGTGCATAGGAGTCTTGAAATATCAGGGATGGACAAATCCAGCGTTTCCATAGTGAAAGCGCTAAATATTCCGTGTGTTTCCGGCGACCCATCCATGAAACCATTGTTGCCCCTTTGGTCTGATCTCATAGGCCTTTTCATTGTAATTAATTGAGCAGCAACATCCATATACCTTCAGATCCTCACCCTAAAAACCGCATTGAGCCTTTTCAAAAAGTAATTATCTTAGCAGGGCCTTCCTGATATACAACATTATAGTGGGTATATCGGGAAGGGATGTTGATATTTTGTTGTTACCTGCAAGGCTGAAATAAAACTAAATCAGATGCTATGGAATCAAAAACTAAAAAATACAAGCTACTTTCTTTTCTTATTATCTTATCCATTTTGGGCGTTGTGTTTATGATAAATATTACATTCACAAGCAAAATTCCAAATACGATACTATTATTTATTAGAGTGATACTTATTGCTTTATTTTTTGGAGCATGGAAATTTTTTCAAATATGGAGACAAGAGGATTTTAAATATATAGCATTCACTTTAATGGTCATAAATTTAGCATTTTTGATTGTTTCATTTTTTACAAATGATTTCTGGAACATAAATATCGAAAGTTCCAGAGGAATTGCTTTAGCTAAACTAAGTGATAGCGCTATCATCTGTTTTGTTTTAATTTTCTCATTTTTAATTGCAGGATATAAACTTAAAGATATATTTTTAGTAAAGGGTCGATTTATTATTGGTTTAATAATTGGCTTTCTTACTTTTATTTTGATGGGCTTACTTGCCTTAAATTATTCAGAGCCACCTATTGAATTAATTTTTTTAAAAAGAAACTTATTATGGATTTTGCTGTTTGTTTTTTCAAATGCATTTATGGAGGAATTACTTTTTAGAGGAATATTTTTAAAACAATTAAACAACTTTTTTAAACCGATTTGGTCAATTATTCTCACAGCTATTGTTTTTGCTGCTTCGCATATGCAAGTAACCTATACCCCTGATGTATTATTTTTTGTTGGACTTGTACTAATACTTGGTTTGCTTTGGGGATTTTTAATGCATTTCACAAAAAGTATAATATCATCATGGCTTTTTCATGCTGGTGCAGACTTAATGATTATAATTCCGATATATTCAACTTTTGGAGTATCTGGTTAGACAGTGTCTACTGAATACAAATATTATGAAATAGAAAAGAATAATTTAATGAAATTACTTTTAAATCATAATATAGTTTTTTTCTTCGTTATTGTTTTTCTTGTTTCCTGGTCATCATGGATATTAGCATATTTATTATTTCCTGGAAATTTTTTATTACAATTACCACTTATGCGAATTGGAGCTTTTGCTCCTGCACTTATTAGTATCTTTATGTGTTCATTAAAGAATTCCGCGGAATCAAATAAAACAAAAAAAAGATGGCTAACTTTTGTAATAGTCTGGATTATTGCATCACTTCATTTTTATTTTTATCTAATTCATATCGAAAATACAGAAACTGGGATAAAACTAATATTAATAACGATTGTTACTTCAGTTTTACCGGCTTTTGTACTGTCGAACATCTTTTCAAAAAAAACAGCCATACAAGAACATCTTTCAACTATTTTCTATCCAAAGGGAAAACTGTTTTGGTATATCATTGCATTTTTGATTATCCCATTTCTACTTTCTTTGGATGTCCTAATTAATTATATAATAGGAAATGAAATAGGAAGCCCTGAATACAATTTCAATGAGTATGCCAATATTAAGCTGTTTTTTTATTTATTTCTGATAATCATAACTCAATCTCTACAAACAGGAGGACTGTCAGAAGAACCAGGATGGAGGGGATATGCTCAAAAAGAACTTCAAAAAAAATATTCACCCTTGATTGTTGGGATAATGATAGGGTTAGCATGGGGTATTTGGCATTTTCCTATCTATTTATCTCAAATCACGAGTATGTCATTATGGATGATTGTATTAGGTTGTATTCAAATTGGTTTAACTTTTACATGGATATATAATCGTACAAAAGGAAGTTTATTAGCTGTTATTATTTTGCATGCGTCTTGGAATACATTTACTCATTTCATACCCAAATCATCGATTTTTGATATTGTCATGGGTATTTTTCTTTTGATAGTAATATGTACCAGTAAAATGTGGAAGAAAACTGATAAGTCTAATAATGCATAAGTCATCTAGTAAATAATATATCTTAATCTATACAGAAAAAAGTATTAATAATTGA
>CAWZYX010000176.1:0-4678 GCA_963966315.1 uncultured Winogradskyella sp.
CACAGAGTAGATCGTCGGCAGCGTCAGATGTGTATAAGAGCCAGCCTTTAACCACCGGTTTTAGTGATTCCGGAAGATCGTTCATGTTTTTGGCAATGTCGTCATCTGCAATGATCTTTGCAGCGCGTTCCAGCAATCTGGAGTGTAAGTAAAATACATCTCCAGGGTAAGCTTCACGTCCAGGAGGTCTTCTTAGTAGAAGTGATACCTCACGATAGGCTACTGCTTGTTTTGATAAATCGTCGTAGATGATCAAGGCCGGACGACCAGTATCTCTGAAATACTCGCCAATGGCAGCTCCTGCAAATGGAGCATATACCTGCATTGGAGCAGGATCAGAGGCATTTGCTGCAACGATTACCGTATAGGCTAATGCTCCTTTATCCTCAAGTGTTTTAGCAATATTAGCAACTGTTGAAGCTTTTTGACCTACGGCCACGTACACACAGAAAACAGGTTCTCCTGCATCAAAGAATTCTTTTTGATTCAGAATCGTATCAATACAAACGGTGGTTTTTCCGGTCTGACGATCGCCAATAACCAGCTCACGCTGTCCTCTTCCAATAGGAATCATGGCATCCACAGATTTGATACCGGTTTGTAAGGGTTCATCTACCGGTTGTCGGAAAATAACACCAGGCGCTTTACGCTCTAATGGCATTTCGTATAATTCTCCACCTATTGGTCCTTTACCGTCAATAGGGTTACCAAGGGTGTCTACCACACGGCCTACCATTTTCTCACCAACTTTAATAGAGGCAATTCTTTTGGTACGCTTCACCGTAGCCCCTTCCTTAATCTCTTTTGAAGGCCCTAGTAATACGATACCGACATTATCTTCCTCAAGGTTAAGAACGATCCCCTCTAATCCGCCTTCAAATTCTACTAATTCTCCATACTGCGCATTAGATAATCCGTAAGCACGTACAATACCATCACCAACAGTTAATACTGTTCCCACTTCATCTAATGAAGCTCCTGCCTCATAACCTGAAAGTTGTTGTTTTAAGATTGCTGATATTTCAGCTGGTTTTACTTCTGCCATTTTTTTTGTTCTTAATGTCATTTATGACCCCTCGACTACCATAATTTCCAATTAGGAGGTTGCTTGGGGTGACACTTACCTGTGTCAGTTTAATGAAAATTCTCTTTTTAAATTGTTTAGTTTGTTCGCCACACTGGCATTGTATTCTAGATCACCTACGCGTAAAATAAATCCGCCGATTATAGAACTGTCAATTACATTTTCCAGTTCTGATGTTCTACCAGTAAGTTCTTTTACCTTTTCAAGCACCTTCGTCTTAAGTGTATCTGTAAGCGGAACTGCTGTGGTTACTTTGGCCACCTGAGTATCTCTCATGGCATCATACAACTGAATATACTTTTTGGCCACCTCGCCGAGAAGAGCAATTCTTTTATTTGCCAGTAAGGTTTCGATTAGGCTTTTGGTTGCTTCTTCGGTTTTATCAAAAACACTGGTTAAGACCGCCTTTTTATCTGCAGACCTTATAACCGGACTCTGAAGCATAAGGGATAGTTCGTCACTACCGGAAATAGAGGAACTAATGCTTTTCATATCAGAAGCAACAGCCTCTGCCACCTTGTTTTCAGTCGCCAGGCTTAACACGGCCTTTGCATATCTGATTGCTGCTCTGGATTCTGCCATTAGTTCTTACTTTAAAGTCGTTTCTTTCAGCATGTCATCGACAAGCTCCAGTTGTTTCTTCTCGTTGGAAAGTTCCATTCCTACAATTTTTTCAGCAATCTCCATTGATAGTCCTGCCACGTGCTTTTTAAGTTCTGTCATGGCCGCCTTCTTCTCACTTTCGATGGCTGCTTGAGCCTGAGCAATCATTTTACTAGCCTGGGCCTGCGCCTCTTCTTTGGCATCGGCAATCATCTTCGTCTTCATGTCTCTGGCATCCTTCAACATGGTCTCACGCTCTGCACGAGCCTCACTTAAAATACGCTCATTGTCAGCCTGAAGGTTCTCCATTTCTCTTCTTGCTTCATCTGCTGCCAGAAGCGCCTTTTTAATTCCTTCTTCACGTTCACTCACTGCGCCCAAAATTGGTCTCCACGCAAACTTTCTGAGAATAAACAACAAGATTAAAAACGTGATTAGTGTCCAAAAGACCAATCCAAATTCCGGTGTTATTAAATCCATTTGATTATGTGTTAAGTAACTTAAATTCTGTACCTGAAAATTTTAAAATCACAGAAGCAACCAACCGTTGCTTCTGTGATTTATTTGTTTATCCTTGTAGAAACGCAACAACAACTCCAAAGAGTGCTACCGCTTCTACGAAGGCAGCTAGAATCAATGCAGAAGACTGAATCTTCCCGTGCATTTCTGGTTGACGTGCCATGGCTTCCATAGCAGACCCACCGATTCTACCAATTCCCATTCCAGCTCCTATAGCTGCTAAACCAGCTCCAATAGCTGCAATTCCTGTAATAGTCATAGTATAAAATTTAAATTAATTAATGATGTGCTTCTTCCGTTGCCATGCCAAAATATAAGGCTGACAATATGGTAAATATATATGCTTGAATAGCGGTTACAATAATTTCAATAACGGTGATGAACAATGAGAACGCCACAGATACCGGTGCAATTGCTACTGTTTTGAACACGAAAATAAGGGACATTAAAGCCAAAATGATCACGTGCCCTGCAGTGATGTTTGCAAACAATCGAATCATTAAAGAAATGGGTTTTACAAACATTCCAATGATCTCAATTGGCATTAAAAATATCTTCATTGGAATCGGAACTCCAGGCATCCAGAATATATGCTGCCAGTAATTTTTATTACCACTTACTGTCGTAATGATAAAAGTGATAACCGCTAGCGTGAACGTAAAAGCAATGTTACCACTTAAGTTGGCACCATTAAAGATTGGTATTAATCCAAACACATTATTGATCCATATAAAAAAGAAGATGGTCAATAAGTAAGGCATGTACTTTTTGTACTTGTGCTCCCCAATCATCGGACGCGCAATTTCGTCTCTCACAAATAGAACCAGTGGTTCTACAAAGCTGGCTATTCCCGAGGGAACATTGTCTTCTGAATTTTTATAGCGCTTTGATGCTGAAAGGAAAATAAGCAGTAAAACGATAACAGAAACCCACATCATGAAGACATTTCTGGTAATTGAAAAATCGAGCGGTCTTTGAGCGTTCGTTGGGTGATGCTCTGCATCGAAATTCACTTCGGTTTCACCTTCGTTCAAAACATATACCTTTTCGTGAACGTTTACGAACTTCTGACCATTTTTTTTAACTACAACCTCACCCGAGTAATCATGGTGAAACTCAGATGATGAGAAAACAGTTAAGCCATTATCCGTATAAACAATGACCGGCAGGGGAATCGAGATCGGATGCCCATTGATATCAATAATGTGCATCCCGTAGGCATCTTTAACGTGATGCAAAATCATCTCCTTTGCATCAAATTCTTCGCCTTCACTACTTTCCTTTGCAGATTCAGCAAAGACTGTGTTACCCATCAGTAAAAAGAATACTGCTAAGATTAGATTTCTGAAAGTCTTGATATTCATTGTATATGCTTAAAATCCCTGACTCTAAATTCGCTGCAAATGTACGCACATTCTCTTAATTCACAAACAATAATTCATGAGGAATATTTTTGCGAGAGGTGGCTCTATAAGTATTTAATTATCAGATATATAGATAATTCGGTTTATGGTTTCTGAAGAAAGCGCGTCAAAGCAAATACTTCGAAAAAGAGATAAAGGAAGTAGGGAATGAAAAAGTTGAATACATCTGGTTGCTTATTTTCCAAGTCAGACATGAGCAATGGGAGTAAAAATATGATGGCCAGGATCATCTTGAGAAAGGTAAGTACCATGAATAAATTAAAGATATCCTTCTTCCCACTGGAAAACCGATAGTTTATGGCAGAGAACAGGAGGGTGGTGATTAAAACATGAAACAGATAGATGTGCCATAGAGGGAAGAAAAAAAACACCTCCGTGGCAAAATGACTTAGTAGATAGGCATGAACGCCGTATATTACAAGCGTCACCCCCAATAACTGCAGCAGAAATACCGCCTGGCGTTTTCTAAACTCTTCCATCAACCTGACTCTTTTGATCCTGCAATAATACGTCTAATCACATAGACGATTGCCCCAATCACCGAAAATAAAGAGAGCCCAAGTGTGAACCAACTGGATTCATTTGGGTATCTTTCATCTAATTTAACGCCTATGAAAGTTCCAATGGCAATAATCCCAAACATTTGCAAGGCTAGCCCTGAAAATTTGGCGTAAGTATTAAGCTGGTCTTTCTGTTTCCTTAACGGGTTCTCGTCTTTTTGCGTTCTCATGAGAAATTGGTTTCACTGCACCTTTCATACTGCAGGTTGCATTGAAGGTGGCTCCTGGCTCAACAGCGAGTTTGTTTACTTGTACCTCACCGTCTATTTGGGCGGTTGATTTTAACGAAAGTGTTCCTGACAGCAATAACTTTCCTGAAAAGCGTCCTTCAAAATCGGCATTTTCGCCTTGAAGAGTACCTTTGATTGAGCCTGCTTTCCCCACTACTATTTTACCCGTAGTTTTGATGTTTCCCTCAACCTGACCATCTATTCTGAACGGTCCTGCGCTGGTAATATCACCTTCAATTTTTGTTCCTTGTGCAATAA
>CAWZYX010000177.1:0-4391 GCA_963966315.1 uncultured Winogradskyella sp.
GGGTAATCTGCATACCACATTTGATCGAGTGCCACTAATGATAGGGTTCCCAAAGTAAGCTCGGAGATCATCACGGCATTTCTCCGATGAAGATTTAAGGTATCTGAAGGCTTTAAAAAAGAAGTGTCCTGAGCTTGAAGAAAAGTCAGATTAAGACTGAATACCAGCAATAAAAGAAATCCCTTCATGGATTCTTAACGTCTTATGCCTTGTTGATTCAAATAGTTTTGATAGGCTCGTGCGTTTCTATTGTGCTCAGTTAAGGATCTGGCAAATTTATGATACCCCAACCTCTCTGGATCTGCCGCAAAATAGAGGTACTTGTGATTTTCATGATTTAAAACCGCCTCTATGGCAGATAGATCTGGCATAGCTATGGGGCCTGGTGGCAAACCAGGATACTTGTAGGTGTTATAGGGCGAATCAATCTTCTTATGTTCATTCAAAACCCTTCTAATTACAGTATTTTCATACTTGGGTAACTGATAAGCAGCAAACTTCACGGTAGGATCGGCCTGAAGCGGCATTCCTATTTTAAGTCGGTTGAGGTAAACACCTGCTACTATGGGTTGTTCTTCGCTTATTTTCGATTCTTCATAAACAATTGATGCTAAAGTAATAACCTCGTCAGCCGATAAGCCAATGGAATTAGCCTTATCGAGTCGACTTTCAGACCAAAATCTCAGGTATTCCTTATGCATGCGTTCTATAAATTCCTGAGCACTGGTGTTCCAGAAAAACTCATAGCTATTGGGTAGATACATAGACAAAGCTGTTTCCTTTGTAAAACCGAGTTCCTCTAATGTGGACACATCCATCATTCTCGAAACTAAAGCAAGACTATCTGCCTCTATCTGGGCACTCACTCGACCGGCCAGGTCACGCAAGCTATTCTGGTTATTAAACGAAAGGGTTATTGGCCTGTTTTGACTGCGGATAGAATTGATTATTTCATTATTGTTCATCCCTTTTTTGATGATGAATCGACCGGGCCTCACATTCTGAGTGTATTTCTTTTGTCGAGCAAGTGCGTCAAAAGTATTTTTCTTTTTTAAAAAGGGAGTAACAATATTGCTAACCTCCGTGTAGGATGAACCTGTTGGGATAAATAGTTCTACCTGCTCCTCATCAAATGATGTATTTGGTACAAACATAGCGCTGTATATATAGAATGCAAAAGCCCCCATAACTACCAGTCCTATCAAGGCAATAGCCCAAAGAATTTTTTTAATGTACATCTTCTGAATTTATTAGCTGCAACAACCATTCATTGTTATAAGAACCTTCCCAAAGATTCCAGTCTTTTTTTAATCCAACCCTTTCAAATCCACAGGCTTCAAAGAGATGTAAACTCTCCTTGTTAGACTGCAGAATATTACAATAGACCTGATGCAATAAAAGTCTGTTAAAACAGTAATTAATTAGTAATTTCAGTGCTTCTTTTGCGAATCCCTTTCCTCGATCTTCTTTTTTCGCGATGATGATTCCCAATCCGGCTCTCCTATGGTATGGATCAAAATCAAAAAGATCAATTAAGCCCAAAAGAGAACCTTTATAACTGGAAATAACCAATCTTAGTTGCCTTGTTATAAACACATCATTCTGAGAATGAGCAATATATTCCTTTAACTGCTGTTTTGAAAACGGTTGCAAGGTGTGACTTAGAAACCATAGATCCTCATCATTCTCAATCGCCTCCAATTCAGTGAGGTCGGAGGGTTCCAGAGCTCTTAGAATAATATTTTCTCCTTTCAGTGTAACCACTATATTTCTATTTGACCATTAAAGACTTTTATTGCAGGCCCAATCAGCCAAATATCAAAATAGTTTTTGTTATTTACTTTAAACCGGACCTCTAAATTACCTCCCTCGGTTTTAATTCTAATGCGATCTTGATTGGTTCTTCCCGAATAATGTGCAGCCAGAGCAACTGCTGTCACTCCTGTACCACATGAGAGCGTTTCGTTTTCTACTCCTCGTTCATAGGTCCGAACGCGAAAGCCCTCCACTTCATCCTGAACGAAATTCACATTAGACCCTTCCTGACCGTATAAATCACTATTTCTTATACGAGCTCCATTTTCCTTGATATTGATGTTGCCTAGGGTCTTGACAAATTCGATATGATGGGGAGATCCGGTATCCATAAATAGGTGTGACTCATATTGGTTAATAGTCGTTACATCCTTCATTTGTAATTCTACCTCGCCCGCACTGTTGATTCGTGCCCTATGAGTTCCGTCAATTGCTAAAAAAACAGCTTCGTTATCAATCAACTTTAAATACTTGGCAAATGCAACAATGCATCGTCCACCGTTACCACACATGGAACTGGGGTGACCATCTGAATTAAAGTAAACCATTGAAAAATCTAGTGAAGGATGGTCCTCTAACAAGATTAACCCATCTGCCCCAATGCCAAATCGTCTGTCACACAACTCTCCTATTAATTTGGCATTGTTTTTGTCAAATTGCTGATGGCGATTATCGATGATGACGAAATCGTTTCCAGTTCCTTGATATTTGTAAAATTGAATAGTCATAACAGAGTGCAAAGATAAGGAATCTGTTGGGTAAAGACGCTTGTTAAATCATAGTTAAACCCGCAAAAACAAATCAATAAAAATGTAGATTTAAACGTTGTCTAATTAAATTAAAAACAAGTGAAAATGAAGAAGATTTTAACTTTAATTGGAGTATCATTGTTGGGAGGAGCTTTAACCCTGGGAGGTTACAAGCTTATGGAAACAAACGAGTCTGCCACGTTTTCAAGTTTCCAACAAAAGGACCAACCTGTAATCATCTCCACCAAAGGAGCTAGCTCTACTCATGCTCTTAGCAGTAATACGCCAAATCTTGTTAAGGCAGCCAATGAAACAATTGATGCTGTAGTGCACGTCAAGAATAAGGCTGTCTTTAGTGGTCCACGTACTTTTGCCGATTTATTATATGGGCGTAGGAGTCAACAAGCTCAGATCGGAACAGGAAGCGGTGTAATTATATCACCCGACGGTTACATTATTACCAATAATCATGTCATTGCTGGAGCAAGTGAAATATCCATCACCTTAAACAATAATAAGGTCTACGAAGCAGAACTGATAGGCAGGGACGAAAAGACAGACATTGCCTTGTTAAAAGTGGACGCTGAAGAGGATCTTCCAGCTATCAAATTTGGTGATTCGGATACGGCACAAATAGGAGAATGGGTTCTGGCTGTTGGTAACCCCTTTAACTTGACCTCCACAGTTACAGCCGGAATCATCAGTGCAAAATCAAGAGATTTATCTGGTGATCAAAGTTTTATACAAACCGATGCGGCTGTTAATCCTGGAAATTCAGGTGGCGCACTTGTAAACATGAACGGAGATCTCATTGGAATTAACACCGCCATTACATCGCAAACAGGTTCCTATATTGGATATTCTTTTGCCGTGCCCAGCAATATCGCAAGGAAAGTTGTTGAGGATTTAATGGAGTATGGAAATGTGCAAACCGGGATATTAGGTGTTTCAATCTTGAATCCCGAATCTCCTGAAGCAGTTGAAAAGGGCATCAATGAGATTCAGGGTGTTTATGTGTCAGGTATTTCAGAAAATTCAGGAGCCGAAAGTGCTGGACTTCAGCCCGGAGATGTGATTACCCGAGTGGATAATATAGAAATAACAAAATTTGCTGATTTGAGTGGTTATCTCAAAACCAAAAGACCTAATGACATTGTAAATGTTGAAATAGAAAGGGATAATCAGGTGAGGATCATCCCGGTTACTCTCTCTAATATCAATATTAATAGAATTGAGTTTTTAAACATGACATTCCGCAATCTTACCAAAGAAGAAAAGGCCAACTTTGAATTGTCTGATGGTGTGCGAATTCTCGAATCAAATAATAGTTGGTGGTATAATAGACTCGGTATCCAACCTGGATATGTGATCACTGCTCTTAATAATCAGGAAATCAAATCAATTGAAGATCTCAAATCGCTTCAGAATAAGTATGGAGAGCGTTTTGAAAAGGACATCGAACGAATCGAATTTGTCGATAATTACGGAAGAAAAAGAGAATTGGTCTTGCGCTAATTTTACACTGTTCAAATACAAAAACCTTCTTTGAAGTTGTTTCAAAGAGGGTTTTTTATTTTAATTATATCCTTACGAAAACGTTTGAAATACATTACTTTTGCGCAAAATTTAAAAAAAATACAATGAGCCTCCAAGGAACTTATGAACAAGAATTAGCTTTCCAGGCTGATCGCAGACGTGCAACAGTGGAATTTATCAAAATTGTAAGTGATTTATGGTATGATAAATCCATAGAGCTCGTCCTTTTCAGAAATCAATTGATTGACAGAAATGTTAGTGAAATTCTCCATTTACACGAGTATGCAGGAG
>CAWZYX010000178.1:0-4385 GCA_963966315.1 uncultured Winogradskyella sp.
ATGTAGTATGATTCCGAAGGTAATTCACTCAGTTGCTTTTCAATTTCAGGTCTGTACGGGCCTTTGGCATTAGCAAGTACAAGCAATGCATCAGGATATTCTTTGAGAAGCTTATTGAATGCAGGAATAATGTATTGGATACCCTTTAGGTGTAGCCAACGCGATATTATACCTATCACTGGTCTTTTCTTACTAGGGTTATACTTCTGTTGTAAGGCCTCTACCCTAGAAGTCGGCACATTACAAAATTCATCAAGTTTGAATCCATGGTGTACCAAGCTGACTTTATGAGACGGCACACATTCTTTCTCGATAAGTAGATTTTTTACATTTTGACTAATGGCCACAACATCTGTAGATAGCCATGCGAATAGTCTATCATACCCGAGCCCCTTCTTATTATAATACCAGTTGTAAGATCCAGAATGCCTAGTGAATATGCGTCTCCTGATGGCTAATAATTTCCCTGCAAGCAGGCCAATCAAGCATGCATCAAACATATGGCAGTGAATGACGTCCGGACGATGACGACACAAATTAGTGAGCACTTTGAGTAATGCAATTGGCAGGCTTTTCTTTCCTGTAAAATGTACCCTGTAATGTTGAATATCATGAGAGTGGAGAAAATTTTCCAGATCTGAACCACCATTGTTTAATAGTATAAAGCTTAAATCAAACCGATTTTTATCAAGTTCTTCCACTATCCATTCAAAAGCAAGGGATTTGTTGATATTGGAAATTAGGTAGGTGATCTTTTTCAAATAAGCGATTTATCGGGATATACTTTTCCAAGACTGGTGATTATTAAGTCATAAATCTTGTAACGAAAGGCCCTTGGTAAAAAAGTGAATAATTCTTCATCGACCATTTTGACAAGGGCTGGATTGGAGAATATATAAAAGATTAATCTCTTCCTCCAGCTCATTTCGCGGATGATCAATGGTTTTCTAAGCAATTCTGTGGGTAATTTATGTGACAGTTCCTCATTTGCTCTTATATATTGCCGTTGACGCCTTATATAACTCTCACATGTTATGAAATCATCATGCCAGGCAACATTGTCGTTGTCGAAGTACACATCGTGGCCTTGTTCCAAAGCTCTTATACCCAATTCAAAATCCTCAGCATCCGTCAGACGTTCATCAAATCCTCCCAATCTCTCAAAAAGTGACTTCGGGATAGAAAAATTTGCAGCCGTGAGGAAAAGATTTTCTTTGTTAAGTTCATTCAGCCCATCATTATATTTGGAAGTCCATTTTAAACTGAGATATCGTTTGTATTTCTGAATGTCGGTTCTACATTGAAGAGGGTCTTCAATGGCCAGCCCTCCGCATAGAGACTTATATTTTTGTTGCATTTTTAGGTGTTTTTGGAGACTATCCTCCAGTGGGTGAGTGTCGTCATCATAAAAAACCAGCAGTTCACCAACCGCTGCGCTTGCTCCAAAATTCCTAATCGCCGCCCGTCCTTTATTGGTCTGTTCTAAAACCTTGAAATCCTTGAAAGAAAAAGCCTGCTTTTCCAGCAACTCTTTTGTGCGGTCAGTCGATCCGTCAATGGCCACGATAACTTCGAAATCAGTTATTATTTGGTTTTTCAGGGCCTCTAAAACGTGCAGGATACGAGAGGCACCTTGGTAGGTGGAAATAATTACTGAAATATTCAAAGCTGAGGTAGAATTCGTCTTAACTTTGATCTAAACTGTAGCTTTGAAAGCAAGGCTCGATCAGCTTTATTGATCAAATCACTATTAGAAAATGATAAATAATCAAGGCTCTGATTAAATTTTTTTGCATAGTAAGCCTCATCAGCTCTTAGGAGATTGTAGTAAGCACCAACAGATGCTATGAGAGAGGGATTTATATTATATTTATTGAAAGGTTTTTCACCTTTAAGTAAGTGATCATAAATCACATCTCTTTCCTCATTAAATCGTTCACCTTGGGAAACGCTTTTAGAATGCTCATGCAACCGGAAATTTACGAGGATGTCATCGGATTTCTTTATACCATTCAGGCCAAAGACAAGCAAATAACGCATCCACCATTCTTTGTCCATAGTATAGTGGAGTTGATTATTGAGTAGCCCTACTTTATCCCAAGCTGATCTCCTAAAAAATGTTTCCGGTTGATCTATCCTGGCCCAACCAATGGTTTTGGCCAAGTTGCCTTCATACACATCCGTTCCTCTGGATTTTTTTACCAGTCCGGCTTGATTGATGATATTTGACCTGCCGCAGAAACAAGTTACACTGGGATCTCGAAAAGCCTCTGCTATAATTCGAAAGGCCCCGGACTCATAAAAGTCGTCAGAATTTAACCAATTGATTACATTACCGGTGGCTTTTTTAATTCCTTTATTGATAGCATGACTCTGCCCATCATCAGACTCACTTACCCAGAAGGCCAGGTATTTTTTGTATTTTTTTATTTTTTCCACGGAGCCATCTGTACTTCCGCCATCGATAATAATGTACTCAAGATTGGGATAGTTTTGGGAAAGGACGGAGTCAATGGTTTGTTCAAGGTATTGAGCTTGGTTATAAGAAGGGGTGATGATGGAGATTTTATTTGAATTTGTCATAAGAATAGGTTGTACCTTAGAATGCAGTAAATAGCCCTGAATCCATCTTTCCAGTTTATTTTTTTCCCTTCTGAATAGGTTCTACCGTAGTATGAAATACCAACTTCATAAAACCTAACACTCTTTAGTTTAGCCAACTTTGCTGTTACCTCTGGCTCAAAACCAAATTTATCTTCTTTAAGATTTATTGATTTAATCATGTCTGATTTAAACACCTTGTAGCATGTTTCCATATCAGTTAAATTGATATTTGTAAACATATTAGATAAGGTTGTCAAGAACCTATTTCCGACAGAATGCCAATAAAAAAGAACTCTGTGTGGCTCTCCGCCCATAAATCGAGATCCATAAACAATGTCGGCTTTATTCTCATAGATCGGTAGAAGTAGTTTATTGTATTCTCTAGGGTTATACTCTAAATCTGCATCCTGAATAATTATGTAATCACCGGTCGCTTTCCCTATACCGGATCTGATAGCAGCGCCTTTTCCTTTGTTATAGCTGTGTTGAATTACTTCCAGATTCACACTTGGGTTTTGCTGCTTAAATTCTATAATACTATCCCAACTGCAATCAGTTGATTTATCATCTATAACGATTATCTCTTTAGACCAATTATAATTTAATTCAGTCCCAGATACAATTTTAAGTATATCTTTGATGGTTGTTTCTTCATTATATACTGGAATTATTATTGACAAACGCTTATTTGATAACATGTTAATTACAATTTTTTCCTGGATACTAATCTTTTACATTGCCAACTCATTCGGCATGATTGGCCAATCACTCATTCAAAATATAAGTGGCGAAAAATTAGAACGCAATACTTTAAGTCTTTGGATAAATATAGTTATTGGGCTTTCGGTGATTTCAGTTATTCTAAGCATATTATCATTCTTTTATCCTATATCTGATATCATACTTACCACCTTATTTATACTTTCTCTTTTTAAACTAAAAAGTACGCTTCAGTTTCTAAAAGCAAAATATTTCAGCTTGACCAAGATTAATAAGTCAAAAGATTGGCTATGGCTTTTAATATCATTTTTTTACTTTTTGTTAATTATAATACAGTCTGTTAAAGAGCCCTTTGTTACTGATACCGGATTATATCATGCGCAAACCATTCAGTGGTTTGAGACATTTAAAGTGGTCACAGGTATTGGCAATTTACATGGGCGATTAGCATTCAACTCTTCATTCCACCTTATTTGTGCCGTTTTTGGACTTAGTTTTGTCAAGGCCGCAACCTTATACAATACCGTGCAGAGCTTTTTATTATTGTTTTTAGGTTTTTATCTTTTAAAAAATATTAGACAAGAACGTAAACCACCTATTCGATTTGTTTATTCTGGAACGCTCTTACTTGTTGTTATTTTTTATCGTGATTGGGTGTCTTCACCATCCCCGGATATTCCCGCAACAATTTTCATTGTAAGTGGATACTTTTACTTCATGGAGGCGATGAATAAAATTAAATTGGCATGGAATGATTTTTACTATATAACACTAATATGTATTGTTGTTATCACCGTAAAGGTATCTTCTGTTCCAGTTGCCTTACTTCCTTTAATTTTCCTGATCAGGAAGTGGCACCAATCTCATATTATTTCATTTAAACCGATACTAATTTCATTCTCATTTGTGGCCATTGCAATGATCCCTTGGTTGATAAGAAATGTGATCATGTCAGGATACCTTGTTTATCCCCTTCCTTCCGTTAACATCTTCGATGTGTTTTGGAAAGTTCCCATTGAGTATGCAATACGGGAAAAGGAATGGGTACACGTTTTTGCAAG
>CAWZYX010000179.1:0-4356 GCA_963966315.1 uncultured Winogradskyella sp.
ATTTTTAGTTGTCATCCTTCCGGGGAACAGGATCATAACCACTACCTCCCCAGGGATGACAACTAAAAATCCTCTTAACAGCTAACCATCCCCCCTTAATTAAGCCATGAGTCTCCAGAGCCTCTTTAGCGTAATTAGAGCACGTAGGGGAGTATCGGCAGGTGGCGGGGGTTAGTGGAGAAATAAAAATCTGGTAAAACTTGATCAGCAGCACAAACGGAAATATAAGTATCGTTTTTATGCTGATTTTCCCGATCATAAATAATTCTAGTTCCTAGTTGGTGGTAAAGACGGTCCCGTCCTTACCATCCTGAAGTTGAATACCTGCTTCAGCGAGACGATCCCTGATTTTATCAGACAGCGCAAAGTCTTTATTCTGTCGTGCTGCTTGTCTAAGCTCAATCAATAAGTTGACTGCTTCGCCTAATTTGTCTCCGGACAGCTCGTTTTTAGTCACATTTACAAGTCCCAAAACATCGAAAGAAAAAAGACGTAATGTATCCGCTAGAATATCAAGATCTGAAGCAGTTAGACTTTCCTTACCTTCTTTGAGTTGATTCACATACCTGACAGCCTCAAAAAGCTGGGCAATAAGAATGGGTGTGTTAAAGTCATCATTCATAGCATCGTAGCAGCTTTGACGCCATCCCTTAATGTCTATACTTGAATTTTTAGCAGATTTCAGGTCGTCGAGGCTATTGATGGCCTCCATCAATCTAAAAAACCCTTTTTCGCTGGCTTGCAAACCAGCATCTGTAAAATCAAGGATGCTTCTGTAGTGAGCCTGAAGCATAAAAAATCGTGCTACACTTGGGTGGTAAGCCTTTGAAATATTAGGATTATTACCGGTAAAAATCTCATTGGGTAAAATAAAATTTCCAGTCGATTTAGCCATTTTTTTACCGTTCATGATGAGCATATTTGCGTGCATCCAGTAATTCACGGGAGAGATGTCGTTGCAGGCTTCAGCCTGGGCTATTTCACATTCATGATGCGGAAACTTCAAGTCCATTCCACCACCGTGAATATCAAATTGTTCTCCGAGGTATTTAGTGCTCATGGCCGTACATTCTAGATGCCATCCAGGAAAACCATCACTCCAGGGAGATGGCCATCGCATGATGTGTTGTGGTTCGGCGCGTTTCCATAGGGCAAAATCCTGAGGGTTTTTTTTATCACTTTGACCATCCAACTGCCGGGTATTGTGAATCAAGTCCTCAACATTCCTTTTGCTCAATATCCCATAAGGTTTGTCTTCATTATACTTTAACACATCAAAATAAACAGATCCATTAATTTCGTAGGCATACCCCCTATCCATAATGGATTTGATGATTTCGATTTGTTCGATAATGTGACCTGTTGCAGTTGGCTCAATACTGGGAGGTAAAAAATTGAAACTGTTTAAAATATTATGAAAGTCTACCGTATAGCGCTGAACGACTTCCATTGGTTCGATAGCTTCCAATCTGGCCTTTTTTGCAATCCTGTCCTCACCTTCATCGGCATCATTTTCAAGGTGGCCGGCGTCGGTAATATTGCGAACATACCGCACTTTAAATCCCAGATGTTTGAAATAACGAAACACTACATCAAAGGACATAAAGGTTCGTACATTTCCTAAATGAACGTTGCTGTAAACTGTGGGTCCACAAACATACATTCCCACATGTCCTTTGTTTATGGGTTCGAAGATTTCTTTTTGACCAGTGAGGGAATTGTATATTTTGATGGTTTGTTCCTGATAGTTTACCATAGGAATACAGCTCGATGTTTATTTTATGCTTGTATTAGAACGGGGTGTCTAATTTAATGTAGTCTAAAAACTCTCGTTTTACCTCTTTATTTTTGAACTTACCACCAAATTCTGAGGTCACCGTGCTACTTTCTATGTCCTTTATTCCTCTGGAATTCACACATAAATGCTTTGCATCAATTACACATGCTACGTCTTCAGTTCCCAAAACCGCTTGCAGTTCTTTTACTATTTGAATTGTTAGGCGCTCTTGTACCTGTGGTCTTTTGGCGTAATAATCGACGATGCGATTCATTTTGGACAAACCAACCACCGTTCCACTGGAGATATAAGCCACATGAGCTCTTCCAACAATAGGTAGCAAGTGATGCTCACAAGTCGAGTAGACTGTTATATTCTTTTCTACCAGCATTTCGCCATACTGGTATTTGTTTTCAAAGGTTGATGCACTTGGTTTGCCCTGGGGGTCTAATCCTCCAAATGTTTCATTGACAAACATCTTAGCTACTCGCAGAGGTGTCCCACTGAGACTATCATCGGTCAGATCCATACCAAGGGTTTCCAAAATATGTCTCACATCGTCCTTAATGATATCAATTTTCTCCTCCTTGCTTAGCTTGAAAGCATCTTTACGCAGCGGGGTATCGGATGAGGTGCTCATATGGTTATCACCAATAGCATCTATTTCGTTTATGTCGTTTTCAATTTTCATACTGGCTCATTCACTTAAGCAAATCGACTGCAAAGATAAGTAATATTTAGAGGATAAGGATGTTAGCCATTTTATAAAAACCAACCGTTTGTCGAAACATCCTGATATTTAGCAGATAATTAACAACAACGCCCAATTTCTTTATTAATTTGTTATTTTGAAAGCCCTTAATTAATAGCAATGAATTTGCCTAAGTCTTGTGTTTTAGGTCTGTTTTTAGTCTTGAGTCTTTTTCTTGAGGCCCAGAGTGGCAGCGCAGATACCTGTGTAGATGCAGAACCACTTTGTGGATCCAGTGTTTTTTCATACCCAAATACCGCCTTTGGTGGTAATGCTGAGCCAGGTCCGGATTATGGCTGTCTGGGTTCGCAACCGAACCCCGCCTGGTTTTTTCTTCAAATCGGCCAGAGTGGAAACATTTCTTTAACCATAGAGCAAAGCACCGTTAGCGGAGGAACACCCAACCTGGATGTTGATTTTATTCTTTATGGCCCTTTTGATGACACGGTCAATGCCTGTGCCACCGATCTCAACTTTAGTAACACGGTAGACTGCAGCTATCTGCCAAACAACGTTGAAATTGCGGATATTCCCAATGCTGTTGCAGGGGAGTTTTATTTACTCCTTATCACCAATTTTTCTGACCAACCAGGTTTTATAACGGTGACCCAAAGTGGTGGAACAGGTGCTACAAATTGTGGTATTCTTGCGGATGAAACCGGTTGTACCGGACAAATCGTAGGGCTTGATGCAACCACTACCGGTGCAGATTATTACGTTTGGTTTGAAGATGACGGTAACGGAAATTTTGTGGAAATTACGGGAGAAACAGGGGCAATACTGAACGTTACAGACACAAATATCTATCGCTGTGAAGCCTTTGATATTAATGATACTCTGTTAGAAACGTACCAGTTTAACGTAGTGTTTTCAGATCCTCCGGTAATCAATCCTCTAGAGGATGAGGTATTCTGCACCTCCGATGGGTTTACCACATTCGATCTAAGCTCCAAAAACGATGAACTCCTGGGTAATCAGGACCCCTCTCGTTTTACTATTAGTTATTACTCATCACAATTTGAAGCTGAAACTGCCACAAACCCCTTAGCAGACAATTATTCAAATCCAACCGCAAATAGCACAAACACTATTTATGCGAGAATACAGAATAATTCCAATACGGATTGTTTCAATGTTACTGATTTTACGATTCAGGTCTATCAAGAGGCCCTTGCAGAGTCCATACCAAGTGTTACGATCTGTGATGATGATAATGATGGTTTTTGGGATCTAAACCTGAGCGCTCTTGAGATGACTGCTTTAGGATCTCAGGACCCCGGTTTATTTGATGTGTCTTTTTACCTCTCTCAAAATGACGCGGCGAACAAGCTTGATCCGTTGTCTAACAGTTACACCAATCAGGTGGCATTTGTCGAGGAGCAGATTTTTTACAGAGTTGAGAATAGTTTAAATGAAGATTGTTTTTCGATCAATTCATTTTTGTTTGATGTTGATGCCTCGCCTGTAATAAATCCTGTACCCGATCAACGGATCTGCGATGATAATAATGACGGCTTTTGGGATCTTGATCTGAATATGCTAACATCTGTTGTTTTAGGGAGTCAGAATCCTGCAGATTTTGAGGTTACATATCACCTGAGCCAGGCAGACGCTGACTCAAATACAAACCCGCTTCCCGGAACTTACACAAACGCAACAGCGTATACAGCTGAAACTATATACATTAGAATTTTTACAATTAACTCGATCTGTTATGAAACATCGACCTTCGATTTTGTTGTATTTGACAATGCTGCAGCGAATCCTGCGGTTTTCTCCTTATGCGACAACAACTTAGACGGCGATGATACCAATGGGATTGCGGTTT
>CAWZYX010000180.1:0-4333 GCA_963966315.1 uncultured Winogradskyella sp.
AAGATTCCTTTTCATAGTCGTTTTAAATTGATTTAAAAAGGGCAAGCATTTTGTTTACTTGCCCTAAAAAATTTTAACAAGCTAAATCGTTACATCCAGCGTGTCCCTGCCCTATACAATCATAATACTCCAAGCCTTCTGTTCCATACCGTTGACAATCCCAATATACAGCTGCATGACACCCTTCACAAGTGGCATTTGTTCCCGATCCTCCTCTAAAACCCAATAATTCCTCAGACCTCAGCATCTTTTCAGCTTTCAAACTTAATTTACCTAATTTTTTCATTTGTTCTAATTGTTTATCCTATGCCTACTCTTATCGGTTTTCGGCATTCCCGAATGTTTCGGTTAGCTAGCATTTTTGAAACATCAGAACTAAGATAATATCCACCAGTCTACTATTTTTACACTGAGACAATCTCGCATATTTTTTTTAGGCTTTTTTTATTAATATTCACCAATTCTTTATGATCCAAATGCCTGGTTTCATATCCGATTTTCAATTTGCATGGAAATATATAGTAATAGCTTTGTCGATTCTGATCATATTCCAAAGGAGCATTCATTTCCTTCAACAGCTTAATATATTTCATCAATCCACTTCGAGATAATCCTACTTTTTTGGCAAATTTATCAGGAGACCCTGTCGCCTTTCTCCGTATTAGCTCATCCATATGTTTAATCCTATCCAAATATTTGATAACACTCATAATACTAGGTTTTTTTGTCGTAGTACATCGATAAAATAAGCGAGGTCTTTTACTTCATACTCTATCGGAAGTTTGTATCCGTTGACAAATATGGTAGGAGTTGCACTTACTTCTGATTCTTTAAAAAATTGTTGATGTATTTTACTCATTCTTTCATAACCTTCCTCCTCTATTTTATCCCTTCCGGCTTCGGGTAATTTAGAGTCCTTATTATTATACCAGCTTTCTAGTAGAGCCATAGCTTCATTTTGATTTTTCTCCCGAAACAGTCTGGCTAAGTTGTTTACCAATCCTTTGTTTTTTTCATGAAACGACAGGATCATTTGAATGGTGACTTCTTCTCTTTCAAACAGTTCTTTTAACTGATGGAATGCTTTTCTACATGGATTACAGTTTAGACTAAGAAAGGCAGTTACTTCTACACCAGGCTCCCCTTTACTTACAGTAAATATTTCCTCTGAAATATTGAATTGTTTGTGATCGTTTTGCTTCAACTGGTTAATAAATACATTGGGATTCCTTTTAAATCTGAGATACATAAGGCGCTCATTTTTTGCTGTTTGTCTGGAAATATAATAGGCTTTAAACAATACCATCATCAATATCGTGATCATCGTAATAGATCCAAATTTAAAGATGGACATCCATGATATTTGAATCGGCGAGATATAGGTATATGACAAGGCCACTTCGGCAATAAATATGGCCTGTATCCCAAGGCAAAGCGGGCACCAGGTCTTTGCCACCACTGCCTGATAATAGATGGAATAGACAGCATATCCCAATCCTCCTATAGATAAATAAGCCATTAATGTAAAATCATTTATATCCGCATAGCTAATCATGATCGAACCAGACAGAAAGTAAATCACACCTATATCACTCCAGTGAACCCATGCAAATAATCTTGCTGCATCTGTATTCAATATAGAATTGCAATTTGTCTTTCTGCCTATACCGCATAGAGTATCAGCAAATGAGTTTTTAATATTCAGATCTTTTAGCACTAGCATTACGGAGAGGCAAAGACCGACCAATTTCGTCAGAAGCATTAAAACAAACGAGATAGATAAATCAGGAGTTGCTTGAGATATTTTGGAATTTGCAATTAAGATTATCACACCCAACACGATCAGAAAAGGAAGGCCTTTGTGCAATATTTCGGTTTGTCTTTTTTCGGTATATCTTTCTTCACCAGATCTGTTATCAGCATCAATTAATACGGCTATACCGGAATAATTTTTTAAAAAATCTTTTTCACCTGTCTTTGTTGGTTTTTTGTAGCCGTCAAAATATTCTACCATTGATGCTCCATTAAGTGCAGGTACAAAAGCAAGTTTTTCCCCATCACCGTTTAAATGAGCTATGAACGATGTATCCGCCTCTTTTAGTTCTTCTAAATCCAGTCGCATCGGATAATGTTCTACTTTCCATTCCTTAAAAGCGTCACAAACACTTTTTAAAGAAGGATATTGAGGGTGTGATTTTAGGCGTTCAATAATCGTATCATATGTTACCGGTACTTTGTTGTGCCTCATGGCAGTTTTTACTACTTCCAGGACGTTCTCGTTCATTTTTTTTATTATTTATGGCTAAAGAAGTGTTTAGTTATTCTTAGAAAAGTCTGTACGTCAAAAAAAAACAGTCATCCCCATGAAGCAGGTGTCTCTAATTACTTGTGTATGGTAAGGAGAATACGTTTCAATAAAGGATGCTTAAACCATTTCTGACATTATGTAAAAGGCTCTCTTCCTCTGGAAGTAATAACCGATATGAGTCCGATATTATCATGAAGAAATCTCATGAGAGATTATATTTAAGGCAAGGCCTATACCAGCTATCCCTTTAGACAAGCTTATGTGGGCCGGTAAAAATTGTTCACGATTATTGAGTTCATTCCAAAACGATGAATTATCGATCTTATCACCTATTTTGAATAGAAGTTCATTTTTATCACAAATGTTGTTTGAATTAATAAGAATGGGACAAATACCACTTATACCCTCTGATAATGTAAGGTTTTTATCAGGGAATTCACTCAATAAAATTTCGGGGTTAAAATTGTCTTTTAGCAAAATGAAGTGCTCTCGCCATTGAGGCAGTTCTTGATACTTCAATACCATTTCTATACTTGTAGCTAAGTATAATCTGTGGCTGTGTCTTATAGGAATCAAAGACAAAACGATAATAGAAAGTCGTTCTAGGATTCTGCTTATTTTTTGTTGATGGATTTTTAAATGCATCACCTCAGCAAGGAATATCAGTGTCAGAGGTAATATCCATGTGATTTTAAATGCCAATGGTTCAAGCAGTTGATTTTCCTTTGCTTCAACAAAGTCATAAACTTTATTGATGATATCAATAAGCAAACGCAAGAGTATATAATCCCGACCATCAGCATTTTCTAGTTGTTTATTTTTTAGCCTTGCCAGTAAGTAAAAACCGTACCCTAGAAGCCCTCCCTCCAAATTCAAAGGTATTTCATTCTGATTGGTAATAAATTGGAATATTTTATCATCGGCATCTGCGAATATTTCATCAGGATCCGCATCCAAAAAACCATTGTGAATCAAATGATCAATTCCCCATACAATTCCAGCTAAGCCATTCCCAAAGTCGGTTGGCAAAGAATTATTTCCTACTTCCTTATACAAATCATCGATCATGTTTTCAGCCTGTTCACGGAAGATGGTTTCATCCATCTTCCTGGATAAGTGAAATAGATAAATGCTTATCCCCATTTTTCCCTTCATAAGCCCGGAATTTTTAATCAAAGGGGCATTTTGCAATACTAGGTTATTTATTAAATGAAGATTGTCAAGGCTTGTCATAATTAGACTTTTGAAAAGAACTTTATATTTTATCGTGAATCATTTACTAAAAATTTGAGTTCTTGTTTGTTGATTATTCGCAGCTTCGCCACGTCAATCACATGATTGCAATTCATTTAGTTGTTTCTAATAAATATTTGGCAATAAATTCCATCCACAATTTAAATTGTGTTCACACATTTTCTCCTTCATGTATCCTCCGAATATTGAAAACTTTAATATAACCTCCTGAAAATCAAACAAGAGGCGCTCTCAACCAATAAGATAGGTATGTGGTATGTAGTTAGCTTACATTGCTCAGCTTCGCATATCTAAAGAATCAATGTAAGTATGCTGAAATAAATGTAATTCAAAATGACTTTAATAGTCAAGTTAAATTTGAATTTATTTTGAATTTATTTTGAATTTATTTTGAATTTATTGTGACTGAGCACAATACAAAATGTTAATACTTATTGTTGTATTTGGCATTCCTTGTTTAATCAATCTTATATATAAATCAAATATCAATGATAATCAACATCCAATCAATTAGGAAAACAGACTAATACCATGTTAAGAAACGGCATTAAAAGAATTAATATTATTGTGTATATTTTTTTGAATGTATGCCGATGAATCAGTTAGAGTTTCTTCGTACACTATTCAAGTGAGGTTGTTCAGAAAATCCGTGCCAATCTTGGCAATCAGTTCTTTGGTGTTTTCCGAAAATTGGGATAACAAAGATTTTTGCAACTAAAAAAATCCTAACTTTTATTCCTAAGAGTTTGATCTAAAGGAATATAGCTCAAT
>CAWZYX010000181.1:0-4164 GCA_963966315.1 uncultured Winogradskyella sp.
AAAATTCTACGGGACAAACCCAGGGGTGCCATTTCCGTTGGCAGTAACATTCAGGTGGTTTTCACCAAGAATATTCCCAGAGAACCCTGTAAGGTCTAGCGGAGCAGCATTTGAAATATCAATTGGGCCATAATAACCGTCAACACCCCAGCCATTATCAAAGAAAGGAATAGCGTTGGTGTAGGTCCACTCGGGACCACTGCCGTCAAAATCCTGGATCACCAGATCAAACAAGGGCCCTTTCACTTCAAAAGGTGCGCTAACCGCATTGATGAATCCTGTAGAAAATGCTGAAATCGTGATTCCGGTGCCGGTCTGATCAAATCTTAAGTTTTCAAAAACAGCCAACCCATTTTCGGCGGGTACGGTTGTGGTGGCCTCAGTATCAAAAGAGCCGGAGGTAATGACTGAAACGTCTAAAGTGAAATCCTCGTCAAAATTGACATTCCCGTCCACTGCCACCAGAATGACCTCTGGTCGCATCGGTTCAAACTGGTTAACGTCCGATGTATTTTGTAAATACAGCAACCCGGTAGCGGTCACTTCTATTCTGTTAGCATCTCCGAGCGTGGAGGTTGCTGCGCCTCCCGCATCGGTAAATTCAAATAAACTTCCGGATACAGACGCTGTTGCCGAGGCAATGGTCAGCTGAATCTGCTCGTTGTCCTGCACGTTATCCTCAAAAGTGGCATAAACCTCTATGGCTTCTGATCCATCATCCGGTACCACAATCCCTGTAGGGGCATTCAGTGCATTGAACTCAGTGGACGCATTAATGGTAGTAACCTCCTGCATCAGAATTCCCCCGCTGTAGATGGCCAGGGCTCGTAAATATTCGAAATTCTGTATATCAAACGTTAAGGCTTCCAATATGGTTGGTTCGCTATCGGCATCGTTGCCGGCACCCCCATCACGGATGATGAATTCTCCTATTTTAATAGCAGCATTGGGATCCGGCGGAGCAACAGGCAGCAAACCGGAGGCTGCATCGTATTGTGTATAATCGATGTTCTCGGGCTCACTAAAAACAGTGCTTCGAATAATATCTGACTCAACGCTGTTGGGCGATGTAGATACTGCCGTTCCAATAAGTCGGGCGCCAACATCAGCAACGCCAAGGTCAGACCAGCCACCGTTGCGAACAATGCGCAGAAGTCCGGCAGTAGCAGTGGTGTCATGCCAGGCGAATAACCTGAAGGTAATGGTCCCTGTGGTGACAATCCCAAGACCGGAGAAATTAAAATTAGTTGTGGTATTGGCAGCCAGGCTTTGGGGTCCCGAAATATTTATAGCTGTGGAAATAAACCCATCGGTACTGTAGAGTATTTGGAAATTCTCAGGACCGTTGGCATTCCGTCGCAGTCGGATGTCCAGTTCATTTATGGTGGCTTCAAAGGTAGGACCGGCGGTCACCGACCATTCGATATACTCTTCTCCAAGGATGGCACCGGACACACTGGTAGCATCCCAGCCATTTGAACTATGGTTCGCGTTGTTAGGCGTGGCCTGATTAATTTGTGCACTTCTGGTAAATCCAACAGAGGATACCCCTGAGGCATTTCCCGTAGGAGAGGAACCGCTGGTAACATTTTCGGAATCATAGGCAACTAGGGTTTGGGAAAAAGACCACAAACCCAGCAGTACCATTAATATAAATAGGTAATTTTTTCTCATCATAGATTGATTACGATAATAGCACTTTTTGAAGCCCCTTAAAAAGTAGCTGTTTTAATTAAAGATCAAAGGTAGTATTTTTTTCTAATTTGCTTGAAAGAGGGTGGTTTTAATCGTTTAGAGGTCAGGTTTTTTCAGTAAATGACAACATTAGTTGATAATTATTAATAAATCGGTAATTATCAGCCTTAAAATTTGAGCAATTTCATCGGTTTTTCATACTCCCATACAGGTAGTACAGACCTTGGTTATCAGAATAATTATTGTATTTTCGCCTCCATAAAGAACTTTTAAAAAAGGACCTCAGAAGGTGATTGCATTGACAAGTTCGATGCAGATTTTACCTTTTGTGATGTTATGAAAAAAACAGCTTTAATTACCGGTATTACCGGACAAGACGGTGCTTACCTTGCCGAATTTTTGTTAAAGAAAGGGTATGTTGTTCACGGCGTCAAAAGACGATCCTCTTTATTCAATACCGATCGTATCGATCATTTGTACCAGGACCCACACGAAGCCAATGCACGATTTTTTCTGCACTACGGTGATCTCACCGACAGTACCAACCTCATTCGGCTGATCAAAGAGATCCAGCCCGATGAGATCTATAATCTGGCAGCGATGAGTCATGTGCGGGTATCCTTTGAGATCCCCGAATATACCGGGAATACCGATGGTCTGGGAACCTTGAGAATACTGGAGGCTGTGCGCCTACTGGGTTTGGAATCCAAAACCAGAATTTATCAGGCTTCGACTTCGGAATTATATGGAAAGGTCCAGGAAGTGCCGCAGACCGAAAGCACTCCTTTTTATCCACGATCGCCTTATGCGGTGGCTAAAATGTATGCCTTTTGGATCACTGTGAATTACAGAGAGGCCTATAAGATGTTTGCCTGTAATGGCATATTGTTCAATCATGAGTCTCCCGTGAGAGGCGAAACCTTTGTCACGAGGAAAATCACCAGAGCTGTTTCAAAAATTGCACTTGGTTTGCAGGATAAGTTCTACCTGGGGAATCTGGATGCAAAGAGGGACTGGGGTCACGCCAAGGATTATGTGCGCATGATGTGGATGATCCTTCAGGCCGATGAGCCTGAAGACTGGGTCATCGCCACCGGTACCACCACCACGGTCAGGGATTTTGTACGCATGGCCTTTGCCTATGTGGGTGTGGAATTGGAGTTTAAAGGGGCCGGAGCCTCTGAAAGGGCATTTGTAGCCGCCTGCAAGAATGCAGCATACCAGCTTGAAATTGGAAAGGAAGTACTGTCAGTAGACCCGAAATATTACCGTCCTACCGAAGTAGACCTCTTAATTGGGGATGCCTCCAAGGCTCACAGAAAACTGGGTTGGAAACCGGAGTACGAGCTGCAGGACCTGGTCAATGATATGATGGAAAGCGATCTAAAGCTCATGCAGCGGGATCAGCACCTGAAAGAAGGAGGCTTTACGACTTTGAATTATTATGAATGATATTGACCATTGACCATTGACCATTGACCATTGACCATTGATCGTTGACCATTGACTGAGATGAGGAATTTTAGAAGCTGGGACATATACCAAGATGGAATGGATTTCGTAAAGGAGGTCTACCTGTTGACCAAAGCTTTGCCAAAGGAAGAAGCCTATGGTCTGAGTTCTCAAATCAGGAGGGCGTCAGTATCCATTGTCACCAATATTGCAGAGGGTGCTGCTAAAACCTCCTCAAAGGATTTCCACCGTTATTTGGAAATTAGTCTTGGTTCTGCCTTTGAAGTGGAGACCTTGGTAAAAATTGTTCAGGAGATGGAATACACAGATCTAGAGGATTTGGATGGTTTGTTGATCAAAATAGAAAGCTTGGAAAAACGGATCAATGCGTTTATTCAAAAAATTAGAAACGAAGATTTAAATTGATGTCTGCTAAGAGCAACACTAAAATTGTCAAGGGTAAAATGTCAACCCGCCTTGACTCGCGTCAGGCGAGGCAGGGGGTGAACAGTCAGACAAAAATCTACGTTGCAGGTCATCGCGGTATGGTGGGTTCTGCTATCTGGCGATTGCTGCAGCAACTGGGCTACACCAATTTGTTGAGTAGTTCGAGAGCAGAGGTGGATCTGAGAGATCAGCAGGCAGTAGGTGACTTTTTCAAAGCGGAGCAACCGGAGGTGGTGATCGATGCAGCAGCGCGTGTGGGTGGCATTCTGGCCAACAGAGATTACCCCTATCAGTTTTTGATGGAGAATCTGCAAATGCAGAACAACCTGATTGACGCTTCTCTTGAGGTGGGTGTCGATAAGTTTATTTTTTTAGGCAGTAGTTGTATTTATCCTAAGCTTGCGCCACAACCACTGACCGAAGACTGTTTATTAACGGGTCCTTTGGAACCTACCAATCAGTGGTATGCTTTGGCGAAGATCGCCGGGGTGAAGGCCTGTGAGGCTGTTAGGGAGCAGTACGGAAAAGATTATGTAAGCCTTATGCCGACGAATCTCTATGGCCCAAATG
>CAWZYX010000182.1:0-4139 GCA_963966315.1 uncultured Winogradskyella sp.
GTATTCAGATATCCCAGGTACATCTGAGAAATATAGTTACTAAGAGAGGATGGAGCTACTGTGACCAAGACCTTAAAATCAGTTAGGTAAAGGATTCATTAACAGTTTGAGAGGAGGTGGTAGGAGGCTCACCTAATGGTTTTTTTTTGAGACCTCTGGAATCTACATTGAAAAAGGTCAGAACTTCCTGCGCATTCTGTATGTGAGCAATTTTAACTCCGTTGACTAAGATGCATCCCTTTAAGGATTGGGGCACTTTTTGAATAATATCAATTAAATCGTGTTCAGAATAGTGAGTATCAGCGTTTTTGTCTTTTATTCTACCGAAGTCAATAAAATCCTTAACGGATGTTGAAAGTCGATGAGACCATTCAGCCCATTGACTTTTACTTGGTTTACTCTGAATAATATCTATTAACAGAATTTTTTTATTGGTACTTGTTAAGTAAGCCTTGATTTTATTAGCACCTAAATGGTCAGGATTATAATAGGCTGTAATTTGATTACTATTTGAGCTCGTTATCACGTTTTTGAGTTTCCTTTAATATACGGTTTGATGGGCTTCTGACAAACTTATCCTCTGAGAATCTTGTTAAGACTACGCTAATACTGTGTTAAGATTGCTAATTTTCTTGGGGTTACAGGGGTAAACCGGTATTTTAATGAAAACCGTCAAAAATGAGACTATTTAAAGTTACCTGTTTATCAATTATTTTACTTCTTTGCCTTAACTGTAAAGATGGCACTAATAGCACTGTTACTTCCTCAGCAGTGAATAATACCGCCATGTTAACGAAATTATCGGAGCGAGTTAAAGAAAAAAACTGGGAAGTGCTTTCTTCCAGATCCCAATACAATAGTTTAATGAAATTGATAAAGCAGATCAATATGGTTGACAAAATAAAAACGCTTGATGACGTGACCTTTTTTGCTCCCACCAATAAAGCGATTAATGAACTGAGAGACGAAACTTATTCTGCTTTACGAGCTCCAGAGAATCAGTTTGTAGCGCAACAGTTTTTGTCCTACCATCTCGTAAAAGGTTCCTATTCTTATGATGAACTGGTCCAAAGATTGAAACAAAATAAAAAACCCCTGCGTCTAAAAACCATTCAGGGAGCTTATCTATCTTTGCTATTATCCGCTACCGGTCAGATTAAAATCACTGATCAAATGGGAACTGTTTCCGAAATTTCAGGTCCAAATGTTGAGACGATCAACGGGGTTATCCTAGGCATCGATGCCATGCTCGTTCCACAGATACCTGAAAAATTAAAAGAATAATTAACATCTAACATTTAAAACATACCATATGAACGCTTTTGAACCTTATTCATTAGGCACACTGACTTTAAAGAATAGGATTGTGATGGCACCCATGACCCGGTGCCGTGCAATTGATAACATACCCAACGATCTCATGGCTGAATATTACAGCCAGAGAGCTGGTGCAGGTCTTATCATTTCTGAAGGTACTTCACCATCCATCAATGGGGTTGGCTACGCAAGAATACCAGGAGCCTACACTCCTGCGCAGATAAACGGGTGGAAAGAAATTGCCCAATCTGTTCATGCAAAAGATGGGGTATTTTTTGTTCAGCTAATGCATTGCGGTCGCATAGCCGCTAAACAAAATCTACCAGAAGGCGGTGAGGTTGTCGGACCTAGTGCAGTGCAAGCTTAAGGCGAAATGTATACAGACTCGGACGGTATGGTCAAACACGAGACCCCCAGAGCAATGACTCTTCAGGATATTGATCAGTGCAAAAAAGAATTTGTAAATGCTTCACAGGAATTGGTCCGATCAGGAATAGATGGCATAGAATTACATGCTGCCAATGGATATTTACTTGATCAATTTCTCAATCCCAGATCTAATCTAAGAAAAGATGACTATGGTGGGGATTTCAAATCAAGAGCTAGATTGGTTGTGGAACTGGTGTCAGAGGTGTCTGGCGCCATTGAAGGAGACAAAGTTGGTATACGTTTTTCACCATACGGCGCAATGAATGACATGGAGTATGATTATGAAGACCTGGTAGACATGTACAGTTACCTGGCCAAAGAACTTCGTAAGATCGGGATCGCTTATATACATATTGTCAATCATACCGGTACAATGGGAGCACCAGACTTTAAAACCGATATTATCAAGACCATTAAATTAAACTTTAACGGGACCATCATCAGTGGAGGGGATGTAGGTGGAAAACAGGATTTAAAGAACCTGCTCCAAGGACCTATCGACCTTGTGTACATTGGCAGGCCATTTATTAGCAATCCCGATCTGGTCAAAAAGATAAAGGAAGGGGAAGAATTGGTACAACCTGATCCGGATCTTTTTTACACCCCCGGACCAGAGGGTTATACCGATTATTAGAGTGGTTAAACCACATTTTGAGTCAGGATTTCTTGAATTCGTATTTCTCAAGTAATTCCATGCTCACGAACTTTAATGCTACCTGATTAGTGGCTTCCAGGTCAATCTGAGGCGCCACTCCGGCTTTTTCGGCTTGCTTCCAACGGGATATGCACAGGCACCATTTATCGCCTGGTTTAAGCCCGGGAAAGTCCCAATGCGGAATTGGTGTGATCAGGTCATTACCCTTTGATTTGGAATATTCTAAAAATACTTTAGTCACTACCGCACAAACCACATGTGTTCCAACATCATTTGGAGCTGTGTTGCATCTACCGTCTCTAAAATATCCTGTCATTGGTTTACAGGAACAGTCTTTCAGAGGCTTTCCTAAAACATTAAGTGCGATCTTGGTAGTTGCCATTTGTGTTACAGTGTATGGTTTAGAATTGTCAAAATTACCGGTTTTATACACTAAATTAAAAGTGATTTGAATCGATTCTTAATTTCACAACCGGGCACAGCTCTGTGCTCAATCTATTTTATTGAAATTAAGGTATCATTAGACACCCCTTTAATGAAACATTTTAAAGATACACATCCGGTCTTACAAAAAAAAGACAGGTTAATTAACCTGTCTTTTTTTGAGGGATTAGGATTGCTTAATTAATTGTCGTCAGTTGCAGTAACTTGATCGGAACCAGAAGACATCATAGCAAAGAACTTATTGATGTTTGGCATTAGCACAATACGCGTACGTCTGTTTTTCGCTCTGTTTTCTCTGGTATTATTGTCGGCCACAGGTTGAAAACTACTTCTCCCTGATGCAATCAATTGTTCCGGAGCTACATTAAAGTCGTTTTGAAGCTTTCTAACTACCGAGGTTGCTCTTAATACGCTGAGGTCCCAGTTATCTCTTACGCGATCTGTATTGATGCTTTGAGAGTCGGTATGACCTTCAACCATAACATCTAAACTGGGCTCTGAATTAACAATATCGGCCAGTTTCTGTAGAATATGATCGGCTTTATTACTCACATAATAGCTCCCAGATCTGAACAACATCTTATCTGAAATGGAGATCATTACTACGGTCTCATCAATGTCCACAGTAATGTCTTCATTCTCGTCCATATTGGAGTTGTCGAAGGATTTCTGAAGGTTGTAAGATATAGCCAGGTTCATGGAATCTTTAAGTGTTTTGGCCTCTGCTAGAAAAGAAGGATCCACATTTTTGAGTGTTTCCATCATAGCCGCCTTTGCTTCATTTGAAATCACTGCAGCATCTCCAACGGTTTCTAGTTTAACGTCATTTTCCTTCATAAGGTTAACATTCTCATCTGTTAAAGAATTAATCTTCGAATTATATTCATCGACACGAGCTTCGATCTGAGCAAACTTTTTTTCAAGATCCTCTTTTTCGGCGCGCGTTTTCATCAATTCATTTTGAGATTCACCATATTGGGTCTCCATGGCGACGTATTTCTTTTTTGAGACACAGGAAGTAATTAGCAAGCCGGATAGGCACAATAGTGCTATTTTTTTCATAATATATTAGTTTTTAAGTATGTGAGTTTATACGTGAAGAGGCACGATATGGATCATTTTAACCCCGTTTTTAACGTTAAGTTAATATTGAATTATCGCAGATAGCGCCTAAACGCTCCAATTTTACTAATGGTGGTCGTTTAAAATCTACGAGCCTGTGAACTATGGCTCAATAACAAGTTGCTGACCCACACGAAGAACGGAATTTCGTTGAATAGCATTGGACTTACAG
>CAWZYX010000183.1:0-4021 GCA_963966315.1 uncultured Winogradskyella sp.
GCCTCATTGGCTCCCGTACGCCAAACCTTATCAAATGGGACCAGGGCGCCAAATATTTCACGATCGCGTTTGGAGGGACGGTTGTAATTCACTTCCAGTTTCAGGTCGTTCAATTCGATGCGTGCCGTGTCTTTTGGGCTCAGTCTTGGAGAAAAAATATTCTCTACAAAAACATTATAACACAAGAGCCCCGCCGCTACGATCGATAAGAGTATCAAAACTCGTTTTAAAAACAAATTCATGTAAAAAATGGGATTGTTTATTATAGTGATTAAAGATAATTCAATTCCCTAAATTGTAAGGGTTAAGGCTTTCATAAATTATGGAAAATCGCAATTGTGAAAAAAAATTCATCATTTTGTCACACTGCCAAAAAGTGCTCGTCTTTAGAATAACTAATCAATAAACCAAGTACTGCATGTTTCAGGTAGAACTGATTGAAAAATGCAAACAGAACCACCGGCCGTCGCAACTAAAGCTCTATGAGCAATACTGTGATGGGATGCTCATCGTCGCAAAACGATTTGTCTCAGATGTGATGGAGGCCGAAGATATTGTACAGGAAGCCTTTATCAAGGCTTTTCAAAAACTGGATCAGTACAAGGCCGAAGTAACATTTGGCGCCTGGCTGAAGCGGATCGTCATCAATAAGAGCATTGACGTTCTAAAATCAAAAAAGCAGCGCCTGGTGGATTTGGAAGACGTTCATTTAAAAGTGGTGGATGCAGAAGAAGAGTCATCGTGGATGGTAGAGGACCATGTATCGGTGGAGGATGTAAAACTGGCCATTGAAAACCTGCCGGACAAGTACCACTATGTATTGAAGCTGTATCTGATGGAGGGTTATGACCATCAGGAGATCTCGGAGATCCTCAATATTTCGGAGGTGGCCTCCAGAACACAGCTTTCAAGAGGAAAGATAAAAATAAAGGAAGCACTAAAAGAAAAACGTTATGGCACAAGATCTTAGAGAGTTATTAAAGGAAGATCAGCAATTGAGTTCGGCTCAGATGTCCGAAGGGCACAAGGCTCGCTTTCTTGAAAAATTAGATAAAGAACTCCCCCGGCAGCAACAGTCGGGACGCATGCATTTCTGGAGCATTGCCGCCAGTGTGGTGGTACTGTTAGGACTTAGTTATGGAGCTCTGCAGTTTGGGACTGACAAAACCCAGGAAGTGCCTGTACCTGCAGAAACACCGCAGTTCAGTTCACTGGGGGATGTTTCTCCCGAGCTCAAGAAAGTTGAGGACTACTATCTGGCAAGTATCAATACCCAACTGTCTCAAATTAAACTCACACCAGAAAATAAAGAATTGATGGACGGGTACCTAATGAAGCTCAATGAGCTTAACAAAGAGTACCAGCGCTTGAATAAGGAACTCACCGAAGACGGTCCGAATGCACTGACCATCGATGCCCTTATCAACAATTTAAAACTGCGACTGAGCCTGCTCACCCGTTTACAGGAACAGATAAAGGCTCTGGAGGCAGCGCCCGAAGCGGGTACAAGTGTATAAATCAAATGAAACATTATAAACATCAAAAAACGAACATGAGAACTTTAAGATTAACAATGACCCTTTTATGCCTGCTGATGCTGGGTGTAAATGCCCAACAAAAAGTGGGAAAGACCAAACAGAGTATTGAGGTAAACAAAGATGTGACCATCGATCTCAATACCAACTATGTAGAGATCGAAGTCGACACCTGGAATAAAAATACGGTGGAGATCGAGGCTTATCTGGAAAGCAGTGAGCTTAGCGAGCAGGAGCTCAAAGAAGCGGCTGCTAACTGGAAGCTGGATATTGACGGATCCATGGACAATGTGAGCATCGGTTCTTCCGGTGGCAGAGCCGTGGTCATCCGTGGATACAATGAGAATGATTACAGCGTGTACCTGAAGGAACTGGAGCAGCAACTGGCAGACATGCCACCTGTGCCCGAGTTACCCCAAATGCCTTCGCTGCCCGAGATGCCCGAGTTTCCTGAACTACCTGACCTTCCGGAAGGGGTGAAGCGCATTGAGTTTGACTACGAGGCGTACAAGCGCGATGGCGAAAAATACCTGGAAAAGTGGAGTAAGGAATACGAAGAAAAGTACGGTAAGGAGTTTGAACGGGAGATGGAGACCTGGGCGAGAAAGTTCGGGGAGTCCGACTACCAGAGAAAAATGGAAGTATGGGCCAACGAGTACGCTAAAAAATTTGAAGGCCAATGGGGTAAGGATATGGAAAAATGGGGTGAGGAATTTGGAAAGAAATTTGGTGAAGAATGGGCAAGGGACATGGAGAAATGGGGCGAAGCCTTTGGTCGCGATTTCGAGAAGCAGATGGAGAACTGGGGGGAGCGCTTTGGTCGTCAGATGGAACGCGAAGCACGCGAAATTGAACGAATGGCTGCCAGAGCCGAGCGAGAGGCTGCAATGTCCTCCAGAACGAAGTCCCGCGAAGAGGCCGAGCGTGCCAGACAGGAAGCGGCCAAGGCCAGAGCCTATACCGTAAGAGGTTACCGTGCACCCAAATCGGATAGCAAGGTCAAAAAAGTGATCAAGATCAAGATCCCGAAGAAGGCCAGATTAAAGGTGAATGTCCGCCACGGAGAGCTCACTTTTGCTTCAGTGATCTATGACCTAAAGGCTAGTGTTGCCTATGCACCCTTTACAGCAACAGAAATTGATGGAGGGAGTACCTCCATCAATGTTTCGTACGCACCGGTCCTTGTACAAAACTGGAAACTTGGGGAGTTGAACCTCAATTACGTGGAAGATGCCGTTCTGCGCTCTGCAGAGCGCTTGATCCTCAATGCCAGTTCCTCCAATATAGAATTAGGAGCTCTGCTAGGCACTGCGCTCATCGATGGTAGTTTTGGCGATCTTAAAGTACTGAGCATTGCCGATACGTTTAGTAACCTTAACCTGATGGTTGAGAACTCTGAGGCCAGTATTAGCTTGCCTAAGACCAGCTATAACCTGCAGTACAAGGGCAATCGTTCCCGCCTTAGCCACCCCGACAAAGACGAAGCCAACCTCAGTTCCTTTACCACCGGCGATTTAAGCAGTGGCAAAACCATTGTGGTGAATGCTAAATACAGTACGGTGACGATGAATTAAATAGTCTTTAACCTTTTATCGCCCCGTTTTTCTATCGTCCAGATTTGTATTTTTGCAGCCAAAAACAGATCATGAACCCCAATCGGTTTGCTGCATTCCTTTCATCCCTTGCTCCCTCCGTTTATCCGGTACTTGGAAATTCCTTTTCCAGGTCGCTCTACTGTCCTTTAGACCTCTCCATTCACAATCCCGATCTCAGTACAATTGATGTTTCCAGTGCCTCAGCCCTGGAGGAGTACGTGCAATCAGTGATGGCGGTCCATCGGGCCAAAGTGGCCTATGGAGGATACCTGGAGCCCCGCGGTATTTATCGTCGCAGTAGCCATTTTAACCAGTCCGATCCCCGTACCGAACGCAACATCCATCTGGGCCTCGATCTGTGGATTGATGCCTTTACACCGGTCTTTGCTCCTTTGGACGGAGTGCTTCACAGCTTTAAGAACAATACCGGATATGGGGACTATGGACCAACTTTAATTTTAGAACATCGGATTACCGATCAGCTATTTTACACCCTATACGGTCATTTAAGTGCTGAATCTCTAGATGGCAAGAAGAAGGGGCAAACGATTGGAAAAGGGGAGCAAATAGCAACGCTTGGTACACCAGAGGTCAATGGGAACTATGCACCGCACCTGCACTTCCAGCTCATCAGAGACCTGCAGGGTTTGGAAGGGGACTACCCCGGTGTTTCTAATCGGCGGGATCTGGACTTTTACAAGCACAATTGCCCTGACCCTAATTTATTGTTGGTTTTTTGAAATGATCGTTTGTCGAGTTCCACTTCTTGCCCGACATGCATCCAGGCGATAGGCAGGCCTTCCTTCGGCAGCTAAACTCGAACTGGCAATGGGAGCAATTAGTTAATTTTAGTCTGATGAAAATTTATTATGTCTACATTTTAGAATGCTC
>CAWZYX010000184.1:0-4000 GCA_963966315.1 uncultured Winogradskyella sp.
TACCAGCGTATCACATATGCTGCTGTGCCATCGATGGTTTTTGGGCTGTTTCTATTTTTGCCCAGGTAAGTGATTGATAGGGTGAGGTAAGAGGGCCTCGGTTACAGGGTTTAATGGATACAGCCCATAATAAAGGTCACTCGGCTCAGCCGAGCGACTGTGGGATGGCTATCCTTATGGTGTTTTAACTGACTTGCAAATGAGTATAGCCGATAATATTAAGCGATTAAGGGAGCAAAAAGGGATGCTGCAGAAAGAAGTAGCTGCAGAAATGGGGTTAGGAGTTTCCCACTACAGTAAAATTGAAAATGGACAGAGAGAAGCTTCCGTAGAGCTTTTAGATAAGCTGGCCAAGTTCTATAGCATTACCATTGACCAGATCGTTCATATGGGCAAAGAAGTGCCTACTGAGGTCACTTTGGAAGACAAAACGGCTACCGAGCAAATGAGACTTATTTCGGAACTCGATGAAAAAGACAGGAATGTGATTTTCGGTATGATCGAGACCATGCTCACCTCTAAAAAATTCAAAGACTTCTTTCAGAAAAACGTAGCGGCACTATGAGCAAGCCAAAAGACCTGTTCGATTATATGGGTAAAGCAGAGCCAGGTATTACCCTACCTGCTGAAAATACCCTGGAAGAAAATGCCAAACTGCTGGCCGAACATCATGCCAAAGTCATCAAGCCCGGACATGGACTTTTTATGAACCTTTCTGCTACACCAGAGCTCAAAGAACCTGTTTACAAATACTTCATTGAAACACTCGGCTGGACGCTCGATTATGATGGTTCTTTCCTGAGAAAACCAGAATCGGTGGATGAGCTGTACTACACTTATTGGGAGGATTATAACTGATTCTCTAAGATCACCCGGTTTACCCAATTTATTAACTGCTTGTTTTCTTCCCACCAATTGGAAAGTTCTTTTACCTGAGCCATTTCTTCTTCTGTGTCAGAGGATGTGGGTTCCCATTCGGGCTTGCTTAATATTTCGTAGAGTTCATTTCGTGCTTCTAATCGCTCCTGATGTTCTCCTCTTTCTAGCTTTTTAAGCAGCTTAGGTATCCGTTCTTCATAAAGCAGGTCTTTGTACTGCTCTTGATTGAGTACAGATTCTACTTTTAAGATTAACTCCTTGTGTCCTTCCCACCAGGCTCGCAATACCGGGGCTTGCTTGTAATGGAGACTGTCGGGGCCGTAATAACGTTTTTCTTCTGGGTAGGCCAAGAGGTAATAGTTCATATTAAGTGTTGAACTCTCCCCACAATAAAAACTACTTTGAAGATATTCTAACATTCTTGTAACTGTCTTTTCATAGTTAAATGCTACCTGAAATTCTTTCTCGCTCTTTACCAGTCCTTCATAGCCTACTTGTAGTTTGTATTTTCCGCTAGTTGGGTAACACCCGAATAAGCTTGTGTATACAAATGTCCTTGTCAATGGTTGGGATTGTGTTAACGCTACTATATTTTGTTGCAACTCTTCATAAACATGCTCAAAACCACCATAGTCTACTTCATAAGTCATAATTCTATAATTGCCCCCTGAATAAGCAGCACCATGATACCTCATGGGCACGTAAGATTCATTTCCTTCTAGCTTTAAAAGAGTAAACTCTAGGTAACCTGTTTCCAGATCAAAAACCTTAATTTCATCTTCTGAAGACAATACTATAGATATATTAAAATTATCTCCCATCATGTGGTTCGATTCCATATTAATATCTAATCGTAATTGGGCTGCCCCAACATCTAAATTTGATTCATACTGCCCATAACATTTAATGTTAAACAACAGGAATAAAAGAATAAACACCTTTTTCATGACTAATTTCTTCCTCTTAGTTTAGTAATACTATCATCGCTAAAATCAGCATCACCTGCAGGTCTTGAAGGACTCATATCTCCGCTAAAGTGCATCAATCCACTACTGGCATGATCTGTCCTACAATTACCATTATCAAAACATTCATGATCACTGGTGTGGCCAATTTCGTGCCGGGCCACCACTTGCTGGCGTTGAGTGGATGAGATATTCAAAAATATCCACGCATTGTCCTGACTGTCCCTAAATCCCTGAACCGATCGCCAATCGTCATCAGGGTCTTTGTAAATGGGTTGATTGCTTCCGTTTGCACAATTGATGATGATTCCTGCAGGATAATAGTTGGTCTGGCCCGGCCTACCGTCCAGCTTGGGATGATAATACCTTGCACCAATAATGGCCGGTGTTTGTATGCCTGCTTGCTGCAGATAAGCGTTCTTACCTGCAGGCAAGCTACTGTTGACACGATTGAACCATGCCTGTGCTTTGGCAGTAATGGCTACCTGAGCAGGGCCACTTACAGCAGGATTGTTGCTGGCATAATCTTGTAATTCCTGGGCTGTTGGGGTTTCTGCCTGATTCGGAGGAGACAATGAAACTACGAACTCCGGGGCATTGGCTCCAGTCAGGTTGATCACCGCACCCGCTTGCAGGGTATAGTCGGTACAGCCATCTTGTGAATAGGCAGGGTCAATATTATTTGTGCTCATCATTTGGGTCATATTGTGGCCCCCTGCCATTTCATAGATTCTGTTAAAGCTATGTTGTTTCCTTACTAACCACTCCTGGGTTTTTTCTTCTTTAATGACAGTACCATTAGCGCCTTTGATCTGCGCAACCAATATATAATTATCACCAGCAATTACCGATGATGAAAACTTAATTTTTGCCTTTGCTAAATCTTGACCATGAATGCTAACATTAGTTTCTGCAGTTGTGTAATTGATGTTTGACACAAAACCTGATTGAGGTTTCCACATTACCGAACTGGCACCAGACTTGCCTCCATTAGCAATAAGTGTATTATCATTTCCACTAGATCCGCTCAAGTCAATGTTTCGATTACTTGACGGATCATCCGGGTCCTCAAAGCTCCAATGGACTGTAAACGGAAGGGAAGTTGGTACGCCATTTTTTTGCTTGTTTTTGATCAATACCTGCGCTTCTATGTCTTTATCTATTTCTACTGCGGTACGGCTCGGCTTGTAAAGTATCTCTTTGCCGTTTGGTGTCAGTGTTAGCGATTCAATTTCCACGTTGGTATCATCAGTATCATTGAACCCTTCACTGTAAGTTGCCAGCGAATCAAAGGTCACAGATATTTTTACAGTATAAGGAGAGTCAAATACAGAAACATGCCTTCCTTTATCTGCCCCTGCATTCATTTTACCATCCCAGGAAATTTTCAAGTCGGAGCCTGCCTTTGCTATTGTCGTGTCCATGTAGATTGGATTCTGATTATCTCCGTTTTTAAATATCTCAATCTTGGCATGTTTCAGGGTATCAGATTTCACCTCATAGGCAATGTCTAAGTTTTCCACGGTTGGAGCAAAGTATTTATCTACAGAAGTTACTTTCACCATACTTTTCACCTTTACTACTTTAACAGTCGTAGTCTTAATGTTTGTATTGGCTTTGACTTCTATCCCTTCTTCACCAATAGAAGAAAGATCAACAGTAGCATTAAGCCCGCTTCCAGTTGCTCCTTCCCAGGATAACCCCTCTAACGTTTCTTCTGATGCTGCCTCTAAAACAATCTCACTGGTTTCTCCAAAAACATAAATAGACTCGTTGTTTTTATATGTCCGGTTATTATAGACCACCACTATTTCAGATACATTTTCTTCCTCTGGAAGTAAATAAGGACAGATCATCTCCAACAATTCATCCCACTCTGTTTCGGATAATCCCGCAGCATAAGGCGGCTGGTTTCCTTTTAGCTTAGTGGTAAGTTCTTCTATTCTCTCTCTTTTTGCATCATTTTCCTTAACTAGGTTCAGCAATGCTTCCGGGTCTGCCAGGTATTCCTCTATTTTGGCCAGAATACTTTCCAACTCCCCTTCATCCTCCGGCAAACAATCCGGCATTGCCATCAGCCTTCTGAGCAGGGCTTCATCCAATGGCCCTTTCCCGTTGTTCTCCATCCAAAGGTTGATTTCTTCTTTGTAGTGCTC
>CAWZYX010000185.1:0-3941 GCA_963966315.1 uncultured Winogradskyella sp.
AGTCAAGACTGAATTGAACTTCAAATATTGACTCCTCGTTATTTTCATTTTCTTCCTGGAAGTTATCCAAAAATCGATCAACCAATTGATATTCACCCTGGGTGATAACAGCATCAAGAAATGGCTTTGCCGCTGCATAATCTCCTCTGAACATATGTGCTTTGGCAGCCAATACCTGTGCTGCAGCCTTTGGAGCTCTGCCCAGTTCTCCACCACCAAAATTCTTCTTCATTGGCAAACCATTGATAGCATCGCTTATATCACTAAAGATCAAGTCATAAACCTCGTCTTCTGATGCTGATCTAGGAAAACCATCAGCATTCGCTGCGGGTTCTGTTAAAATCGGCACTCTACCCCACAAGCTTACCAGTTCAAAATAACTCCATGCACGAAGAAATTTAGCTTCTGCTATGTATCGGGTCTTATTTTCTTCAGAAATCTGACCTGGACTTTCCATATCCGGAACGCGTTGTATCACCAGGTTTGCTCTGTTAATGGTCCTATAATGACCCTGCCAATTTGCATTAATCACATTGTTATTGCCAAGTGCCACATGATTGAGAACTCGAGCCCTTGATGCTTCTAATTGCGCCCCACCTGATTGAACATCATCCGATAAAAGATCATGTAAAAAGAAGTACTCTCTTACATATAAATTATTTGACTGCAAACCTGCATATGTTGCTGTAACTGCAGCAAATGCCTGGGCGTCAGTTTTAAAGAAAGAATCCTTCGTTAATTCGTTCGGATTACTTTTATCCAATATATCCTCACTGCATGCACCAATCAATATGACGGTCATCAGTGCGGCTATAATATTTATTTTATATATTCTTTTCATTTTTTTTCGGAATTTAAGGTTTAAAATCCTATTTGAATACCGCCTAAGAAAGCTCTTGGCTGCGGGTACTGACCATAATCAACCCCTGACCTGAGTGATGCCTCATTGGCATTCGCTGAATTAGAACCAATTTCAGGGTCGTAACCACTATAGTTTGTGATCGTCAATAAATTGTTAGCAGATACATAAAAACGCACACTGCTGATGGCTCCTTTTGCAAAGCCTGTAAGTGCTGCATCTGGAATTGTGTATCCAACAGTCAGATTTTTAATTCTCATGTAGGAACCATCTTCCACAAATCTAGATGATACCCTTGAGTTCCCATTTGGATCTCCGGTAACTGCTCTTGGAACATCCGTATCAGTATTGGATGGTGTCCAACGGTCTAATACTCTTGTACCGGCGCCAAACAATCTGGCCATCCCCTCTAAATCATAAATATTTGTATTCATGATCTCATTTCCTGATACACCCTGTATAAATAAGGACAGATCAAAATTCTTCCAGCTAGAGCTAAAATTTAAGCCGTATGTAAAGTCCGGCAAGAAATGACCCAAGTTTGTACGGTCATTTGCATCAATGACTCCATCAGGACCAGTTGGATTCCCATCTTCATCCGGAGGACCAGCGATATCTTTAAACCTGATATCACCAGGTGCCGCATTTGATTGCGAAGATAAATCATCGCCTTCCTGGAAAATACCATCAACTTGCCATCCATAGAAGTAAGCAATTGGCTGACCTTCTTCTGTGTAAGTTACAGCATTACCTTCAAATGCAGGACCAAAAATGCTGTTTCCAATACCCAAAGAAACCAGCTCATTTTTCACAGTTGAAAGGTTCGCATCCAAAGACCATGTAAATTCCCCTTCATTGTCCTGGTAACCCAGGGCAAATTCAAAACCTTGATTAGAAACTGTACCTACATTGGCTACAGGAGCTCCATCATAACCCAGAGAAAATGGGATAGGTACATTCAACAACAAACCTTCCGAATCATTTTTAAACCATTCTACATTAGCACGAAGTTTATCATTGAAGAATCCCATATCAATACCAACATTAGTCATTTTTGTGCTTTCCCACTTGACATCTTCGTTGGCTAAAGCACTAATGGTACTTGCTGTAATGGTGTTGCCATCATAATTGTATCGATAATTACCGTCAATAGTTGCCTGATATCTGTAATCACCAATTCTATCATTACCAACTTCTCCATAACTACCTCTCAATTTGAAATCACTCAACCAATCGACTCCACTCATAAATGCCTCTTCAGTTAATCTCCATCCTGCAGAGAAAGAAGGGAAGACCCCCCATTTGTTGGCAGGGCCAAATCTTGATCCACCATCTCGACGAATAGATGCACTAAGTAAATATTTGCCTTTGTAGTCATAGTTAACACGACCAAGATAAGAGATGAGTGCATACTCGCTTTGAGAACCTCCAACGTTGGGATTGGCCACACCACCAAGTGCAGGCAACTCACTAGAGATAAAATTTTCTCCAGAGGCATTGAAGGTCTTGAATTGATCCTGAGTTACTTCATAAATCAGGTTAGCACCGATCGTATGATCTCCAAATGAATTGTTATAATTCAATTGATTTGTAATCATTGATCTGAAAAACCTGGAATTTGTCTCCTGAAGATCTGCAGTTTCATTGATATCAAAATCACCCGCATCATACTGTGGCATAAATCGCGAATCATTGCCCTGATTGTAATCAATACCGACTTGCAGTCTATAGCTAAAACCTGCACCTATCTCAAACTCACCAAATACACTACCTAATATCTTCATATCAAGATTGTGATCATCCCTCAGACTGGTATGCAAGACAGGATTTTGTGGGTCAGAACCATCAACTCTATCCGGTGATCTGTAGCCACCTAAACGTGTTTCATCATATACAGGAATATAAGGTACTGACTTAATGATATGCTCAATTAATGATCTTCCTCCCGGAGCGGGCTCAATTTGCTGATCAATATGAGATACGGTCAATGTTTCACCTATCTTTAGTCTTCCGATTTTAAAATCTGAATTGGCTCTAAACGAGAATCTCTCAAATCCAGTACCATTCAAGATACCCTCCTGATTGAAATATCCACCGGAAATCATGTAGTTGGAACTTTCTCCTCCTCCGGAGACTGATAAGTTATAGTCCTGAACGGGTGCAGTACGGAACATTGCATCTTGCCAATCAGTTTCTACGTTTGCAAACTCGCCTAAATCACTGAAACGATCAGGGACAGGTTGTCCACCATTTGTCTGTAAATCTCTTCCATAGTCAAGGTATTGATCTACATTTAACAAATCAAATTGCTTCCAGGCGCTTTGTACTCCATAGTATGCATTCATTTGCACCTTGGCTTTACCTGACTTACCTCTTTTAGTAGTAACCATGATTACACCATTTGCACCACGTGATCCGTAGATCGCTGCTGTTGATGCATCCTTCAAAACCTCTATGGATTCAATGTCATTTGGATTGATGGTATTTAACCCCCCTGCAGGGACACCATCGATTACATACAAAGGATCATTATTTCCTACAGTACCGATACCTCTGATTCGTACAATTGGGTTTCGTCCTGGAGCCCCACTATTTGTCACAAAAACACCGGCAGCTCTTCCTTGAAGCGCCTGATCTAGTGAAACCACTGGAGTTTGAGTTATTTCTTCTGCAGAAACCCGACTGATAGCTCCTGTGACCTTAGCTCTTTCCTGGGTACCATAACCTACAACTACAATCTCAGAGAGTGCGGTAATGTCCGGGTTTAAAGTGAGGTCAATGACCGTCTTGGTTCCTACATTGATCTCCTCTGTAATAAAACCAACAGAACTGAAAACCAAAATTGAAGATTCGCCTGGTACTTCCAGTGAATAATCGCCATTGATATCAGATACAGTACCTACCGTTGTGCCCTGAACCACAATATTTACTCCTGGCAATCCGGTATTATCTTCTCCAGAAAGTACCCTGCCAGTTACAGTGATGCCCTGGAAGATTCCTGAATTTACCAGATCTTCTTCGACTGATTTACCCAAAAACTTTTTCTTCGAAACGAATATGTTATCGTTGACCCGCTTAAAAC
>CAWZYX010000186.1:0-3925 GCA_963966315.1 uncultured Winogradskyella sp.
CATTTAAAGGGATTTAAAGAGGCAAAAGAAGTTCTGGTGACGGGCAGCTTTAACAGATGGGACGAAACCAATTTTAAAATGAAACCCGATGATAAGGGTTGGTCAGTCACCCTGCAGCTACCTCCGGACCGATATGAATACAAGTTTATTGTGGATGGAGAATGGATGATAGACCCTGAAAACCCTGAAAAGACCCCAAATGAATACGAGGGGTATAACTCAGTAATTCATGTGACAAAAACTGTTGAATTTAAACTAAACGGTTATGGAGATGCTCAGCGGGTCATTCTAAGCGGTGATTTCAATAATTGGTCTCAAACAGAGCTTCCCATGAAAAAGAAAAATGGTTACTGGGTGAAGGTACTGGAACTTCCGGGAGGTAAACATCATTATAAGTTCATTGTAGACGGAGAATGGATAACAGATCCTGACAATTCAGTTTTGGAATATGACGATCAGGGTCATGTGAACTCCGTTTGTATGGTCAAATGAAAATTATCCTAAAACCTCGAGCTTTGCAAAACGAAGCAGTAGTTTTTTAGTCCCCCCATTTTCAAACTTGATTTCGGCCTTGGTGTCTGCACCACCCCCTTCAATTCTAAGTACCTCACCTCTCCCGAAACGCTGGTGATTTACCAGATTACCCACCGTTAATTTACTGTCGAATAAATTGGCCTTCCCACCTGAAACAGATAATGGTTTAAGTTTTTTGGAGGCGCTCGTTCTCTGTGAGGAGACAGACTTTTGACTCAAAGCAGGTGATTTGCGATTGCGAGTTTTCTCCCTTGATTGTAATTTACTTTGCCAACTGGGCCGTGAAGGTTCAGGGTCACCAAATATAGATGCATCCAGCATTGGATTGAAGCGCTGTTCCTCAAAGGGAGTGATCACATCCAGAAACTGATCATCAATTTCCTCAATAAAGCGACTGGGTTCGGCATCTATCAGTTTTCCCCAGCGGTAACGATTCAGAGTATAGGTAAGGTAGGCCTGCTGCTCTGCTCTGGTGAGGGCCACATAAAACAAGCGCCGCTCCTCTTCTAGTTCACTCCGGGTATTCATGCTCATGGCGCTGGGAAAGAGATCCTCTTCCATTCCAACGATAAATACATGGGGAAATTCGAGCCCCTTGGCCAGGTGAATGGTCATTAGTGCAACATGGTCTGGATCACCTTTATCATTATCGAGATCGGTGGCAAGGGCCACATCCTCCAGAAAATCAGTCAAGGAGGCGGTACTATCTGCAAGCTCCTTCTGACCTTCAACAAAGTCTTTGATTCCATTGAGCAGTTCTTCAATATTCTCCATTTTTGCGACACCTTCCGGCGTGCCATCCTTGTTGAATTCTTTGATAAGTCTGGTCGTTTTAACAACGTGCTCAGCTAATTCAAAAGCATTGGAATGCTCATTCATTACTTGAAAACTCTCCATCATGGTTCTAAAATCAACAAGTTTCTTGCGTGTTCCCGAATTGATGGGTAGACTAAGCTCATCGATTCGCTTCAAGACCTCAAAAATGGACAGGTCAGATGCACTGGCGGCAACAACCAGTTTATCAACTGTTGTTTGCCCGATACCCCTTGCTGGAAAATTAATGATGCGCTTAAGAGCCTCCTCGTCATTTGGGTTAACAATAAGCCTTAAGTAAGACAGTACATCCTTGATCTCTTTCCGCTGATAAAAGGAAAGTCCTCCATATATGCGGTACTTGATGTCTCTTTTTCGTAAAGCATCCTCTATGGCACGTGATTGGGCGTTGGTTCGATACAGTACAGCAAAATCCTTATTGTGTAGCTGTTGCTGCATCTTGCTTTCAAATATGGTGCTAGCCACATATCGACCTTCATCTCCGTCAGTCATCAACCGATTCACCTTGATCTTAGCCCCTTCGTCGTTGGCCGTCCAGACTATCTTGTCCAGTTTGTGTTGATTTTTGTCAATCACCGAATTAGCGGCATTGACAATATTTTTGGTCGAGCGATAATTTTGTTCAAGGCGAAACACCTTGACATCGTCGTAATCTCTTTGAAAATTAAGTATGTTATTGATGTTGGCTCCCCTAAACGCATAGATGCTTTGGGCGTCATCACCCACCACACAAATATTCTGGTAGCGATCACTAAGGGCTCGTACAATAAGGTACTGAGAGTGATTGGTATCCTGATACTCATCGACAAGAATGTATCTGAAACGGTCCTGATATTTTGCCAATACCTCAGGAAATCGAGTCAAGAGCTCATTCGTTTTTAATAGGAGATCATCAAAATCCATAGCCCCGGCCTTAAAGCACCGGTCGACATAATTTTTGTAAATATCACCTATTCGGGGTCGCCTTGCTGCGGCATCTGCCTCCATCAATTCGGGGTTACTAAAGTAGGCCTTTACCGTAATGAGACTGTTTTTATAAGAAGAGATCCTGGAGCGTATTTGCTTAGGCTTATACACATCTTTATCCAGACCCATTTCCTTTATGATGGATGTGATAAGCCGATCGGAATCCTGAGTGTCGTAGATGGTAAAATTACTCGGGTATCCCAATCGATCAGATTCAATCCTTAGAATTCTGGCAAAAACCGAGTGAAAGGTACCCATCCAGAGGTTCTTGGCCTCACTTTCTCCTACGATATCAGCTATTCTGCCTTTCATCTCGCGTGCTGCCTTATTGGTAAAAGTGAGCGCCAGAATATTAAAAGGGTCCACTCCCTGGCTCATTAAATAAGCAATTCGGTAAGTAAGCACTCTTGTCTTGCCTGAACCTGCACCGGCAATGACAATCATAGGTCCCTCTTTTTGCAGTGTAGGGGCCAATTGAGCATCGTTTAACTGACTTAAGTAAGCTTCCAAATGGATTTGTGTTGAAAGTGTGAAAATAAGTATTCAATAGAGCAAGCGCCAAATAGATTTAGGAATACTTATAAACAAAACCTAAACACCAATGTAGTCAAATTTCAATATATTCGTACAAATTAAATAGTATGCGATTCTCCTTATTGTTCGTCTTAGGTTTTTCATTTTTAAGTTTTTCTCAATCAAAGGTTGATAACGATATTAACGCTATCGAGTCCAAGGTAATTGAATGGAGGCGTCATTTTCATCAGAATCCCGAATTGTCTAATCGAGAATTCATGACGGCAAGAAAAATTGCTGAACACTTAAGATCACTGGGATTAGAGGTGACGGTTGGGGTTGGTAAAACGGGTGTGGTTGGAATACTTAAAGGTGACGAACCCGGAAAAGTAGTGGCCTTAAGAGCCGACATTGATGCTCTTCCCGTCACTGAGCGCAACGATTTACCGTTTAAATCCACGGTAAAAACCACATTTCTAGATACCGAGACAGGGGTAATGCACGCCTGCGGGCACGATACCCATATCGCAATTTTGATGGGAGTAGCAGAGGTGCTGACCAAAAATAAGGATCAGATCAAAGGCACTGTAAAATTCATTTTTCAACCTGCAGAGGAAGGCCCTCCGCCCGGTGAGGAAGGCGGTGCTAAATTAATGATCAAAGAGGGTGTGCTGAAAAATCCTGATGTCGATGCTATTTTTGGATTACACATCAATTCTGAAACGCCAGTAGGCACCATCAAGTACAAGGATGGAGGAATAATGGCTGCCGTTGAACGATTTGTCGTGACTGTGAAAGGAAAGCAAACCCACGGTTCACAACCATGGTCCGGAGTGGACCCTATTTTGATCTCTGCTAAAATCATTGACGGTTTTCAAACCATCATAAGCAGGGAGGCACGCTTAATCGATGAAGGGGCAGTGATCACTGTTGGAAAAATCACGGCCGGAACACGATTCAACATCATTCCCGAAAGTGCTGAATTGATTGGAACGGTGCGCACTCTCGATCCTGATATGAGAGAAATGATCATTAGGAGAATGACTGAAATGAGCAAATCGATTGCACAGGCCTATGG
>CAWZYX010000187.1:0-3850 GCA_963966315.1 uncultured Winogradskyella sp.
CAATAAGACTGCTGCACAATGTCACCGGAAAAGTAGATGAGCTCATCTTCCGACCCATTGGGTCCAATTCCCGCTAAATCCTGATTCAAATACCCGGAAATCCGACTCGAGATATTAAAAATATCAAGGGCTTTTCTGTAAACGGGATGATCGGACAGCGTAGCGTGCATCGATTGAGTTTATTATTAATAACAAGAAACACGAAATTACGCTCAAAAGAGCATAAACAACTTAATTTATTAAAGAAAAAGAATTAAATTGCTTTAATATTTAAATATTTTAATCGAATTTATTTAAAATGTATATAGACCTTTTAAACTGGAAAATACTGGAGTGTCTGCAGTCCAATGCTCGCATGTCCAATGCAGAAATTGGCAGAAGGGTAGGGATAAGCTCACCTGCCGTGGCCGATCGCATTAAAAAAATGGAGGATGCCGAGATCATAGAGGCTTATGTCACCCTCGTTTCTCCATTCAAGGCCAATTACCAATTAAAGGCCATTATAACCCTTAGAGCTTTTATGGGCATGCTCAAACCGTTCCTGGAGAAGGTGGTTACCTATGATGAGGTGATCAACTGCTACAGGATCACGGGCAATGAAAATATTGTGATGGAAGTCGTTCTCAAAAATCAGAAACATCTGGAATCATTTATCGATCAGCTCATCAAATACGGAGAGACCAAGACACAGATCGTTTTGTCGCATGTAGTCAAGAACAATCGAATTAAGGCTTTAAAATCTTAATTTTTCACTCCTGGTTGCTTGAGCTTCCAGCCTGTTTTCTCTTTTTCAGCATCTACCATCTCTTTCACTTCCTTCAAAAGGGCTTTGGCATCGTAGATAATACCATCTTTAATGGTGTATTTTACACCGCCAACCCGTACGACCTCATTATTATCATTCAAACGCACTGCACCGGTACCATAGAGAACTTTAAGGTTGGCCAATGGGTTTTCTTCCACGATCACAAAATCCGCCAGTTTTCCAATCTGTACACTCCCAATTTTATCGGCCCACCCCAAGGCTTCGGCCCCATTCAAGGTGGCTGCTCTGATAACCTCTAAGGGATGAAATCCTGCCTCTCTTAAAAGTTCTAGTTCCCGCACATAGGCAAAGCCATAGAGTTGGTAGATAAAGCCGGAATCCGATCCGGCTGTCACACGCCCTCCGCGGTTTTTGTATTCGTTAACAAATGTCATCCAAAGCTTATAATTCTGTTTCCAGGCGATCTCCTGCTCGGTACCCCAGTCATGCCAGTAACTGCCATGACTTACCATACTTGGCTCATAGAATTTCCATAAGGATGGAAGGGTATAGTCTTCGTGCCATTCTGCACGTCTGGCCCTTTGCAGGTCTCTGCTGGCTTCATAAATATTAAAGGTGGGGTCTATGGTGAAATCAAGGTCCAGTAATTCGTTCATCACCGCATTCCAGTGCTCGGTATGTGGTTTGGCCGCCTGCTGCCATAATTTCCCCGCTTCCTCAAACCTGTTTTGCTCGTTCTGGTAGTTATAGTCCAGTGGGTAGTTCTGAACGGTTCGATCTGTAAATAGTGCTTCCGGTAAGCCATACCAGTGCTCCATGGTGGTTAACCCGGCTCTTGCCGAGTGCAGTACGTTCCATCGGGCAACGCTCATTTGAGCATGATGGCAAGCAGAACGAAGGCCGAGCTTCTTGTTTTCGTCCAGAGCAGCTGCCATGATCTCGGGTTCTGCTCCAAAAAATTTGATACCATCAGCACCGTGTTTGGCATTTGCCCGAACCCACTCCCTGGCCATTTCAGGAGTGCTGATGGGTTGATCATTTAAGGGGTTAAATAGTTCTGTTGTGCGTCCAAAAGCCGCATAGGCAAAAATTCTTGGAGCGACAATGAGGTTTCTCGTACTGCGCCTTTTTAGGTCGAGGGTCCAGTCGATACTGCGGCCGCTGGGTTCTCTGACCGTTGTGATACCATGGGCCATCCACAACTTGAATACATAGTCCCAGTCTGCCCCCTGAGCCACACCGCCTATATGTCCGTGCATATCGATAAATCCCGGGAGTAAATACATGCCCGTGGCATCTAACTCCTTCCCACCTTCTTTTAACTGTGGTCTGCTGGAGTCTTTTATGGGAACACCGGGATAGCCCACCACATTTATACTGACAATCTTATTCTTTTCAACAACAATATCAATTGGCCCCCTTGGTGGAGATCCATCTCCGTTGATGAGCATGACACCCCTGATGATCAGTTGAGAAAATGGCCCATCGCCTGAGGCTGACTGTGACCTGGTGAATAAGGGCACGAGCAGAAGTAAGCAAAAAAGATATCGAAAGCATTTCATAGGATTGGTTTTAGACCTTTAAAGCTACATATTCTTTGGAGAAGTTATATTTTTAATGATCAAAAAGTGAAATATGCAGCGTTGCCTTTTATTTGTTGTTATTCTGTACACAGTGTTGGGCTGTCAACAAGACAAACAGCCTCTTCTGGGCGATACTCCCTTTCAGCGGAAGATGAATGCTGAATTTAAAGACGCCACCACCTCGCCTTTAGAACCAAACGACTTAAAAGAATTCAGAGCCCTTGACTTTTTTCCATACGATTCGTCATTCATGGTAAGAGCTAAACTTAAACGAACTCCCGATGCTGAGTGGTTTCAAATGAAAACAACAACAGACAGACTCTCAAAAGAACGTGTTTATGGAGTGCTCAGTTTCTCTATAGAGGGTCAACCGTATACACTTAAAGTGTATCAGGGAGAGGAAGAAATGAATACTCCTGGAAGTGAGGACTTTTTGTTCTTACCTTTTTTAGATCTCACTAATGGTGAAAGTACCTATGGAGGAGGCAGGTACATCAATCTGAGGATTCCACCCGGCGATACGCTGGTGGTCGATTTTAATGAGGCTTATAATCCTTACTGTGTTTACAGTGAAAAGTATTCTTGCCCTATCGTACCCAGAGAGAATTTCTTGAATTTAAAAGTGAAGGCTGGTTTGAAGATGTATCGAAAAACAAAATAGACCTAATAGCTCTGACAAAAACTCACAAGTGTCTGTGGACTTATTACGCTACCACTACTTACTTCACCAGATGCATCCCAAGGAAGACGGCAAGAAATCCAAGAACAAAACTTCCGATAGTGTATAAAGCAAAATGAGTAAAGTTACCGTCTTTTAAAAAGACATGTGCTTCATATGCAAATGTTGAAAAAGTAGTGAAACCTCCACAGAATCCTGAAGCCAGTAATAGGGATTGTTCGGTGGTTACCCCATTATTTTTAGCAGCTATGCCCAGAATAATTCCGATGAGTAAACTGCCAATTACGTTGGCGGCAAAGGTCCCATAGGGAATCCCACTTACCGGGTTATTCAGCCATTTGCCGACAAGAAACCTTAAAACACTTCCCACTCCACCACCAACAAAAACCAGCGCAAGTTGCTTCATCCCAATTTATTTTATGGCTGCATAAATTTCTGTTACCCATTCAGCCGGATTGGGAGTTTCACCGGGGCCCTTCATATAGGTTTCGATCATGGAACCTGTTTCAAGCATTTCCAAATTACGCGAATGCATGTAGTCCATGGTGACCTCCCAAGCTTCCTTCAAATTCGAATAATCACCTGTTAAAGTCGTTTTCACAGCCCGAAACGGTTCCAGTTGCCCGGTTAAAATATCAGGCTCTGTAGAAATGATCCTGGTTGTTGTAGGGATACAGGTTGAAAAAACCACTGCATTATTGGCCTCATCCCCTTTGTGGTATAAGACAAAAGGCCTTCCTGCGAAACTGAGGTTATTACTAATGGCATAACCGCCGATCGCAGGCATTGCTTTTTTCATCTCGGTCTCAAATTCACTCATCT
>CAWZYX010000188.1:0-3784 GCA_963966315.1 uncultured Winogradskyella sp.
AAAAAAAAGAAAATTGAAAAGTTTCTCAAAAACCCTGAAGTTTTTAAAATTATTAACATTAATTTAAATAAAAAACCAAAACCTAAGGCCTTCCCAGTTAGGAAGGTTTCAAATTCCCAATTTTAATTTTTATTTTGATTTTTTTTTGCCTTTTTTGTTTTTGAAGCGAAAAAGCCCCTGAGTGTTATTAAATAATTCCTTTCATTAGTTTAATTTTTTTTAGAAGTTCTCGTTCGTTTACCGCTGAAAAGCCCAAGATTAGACCATACATTTTTCTAGTCCCTATGTAGCACTTGCTTAAAGAATGAGCTTCAATATCTCTTAGTTTAAGAGCTGTTAAGATTTCTGATTCTAGTTTCTGTTCAGACTGATTGTTAAGTGTTGCAACTACATGAAAACTATAACACTCCTGAGCGGCAATAAACATGTGCCCACTGATGGAGTTGAAGGTACTTCTAAACATAGAAAAACGTTTATTGGCAACAGATATGATGTTCCTCAAATGCTGATACAGATAGTTCCTTGCTATAAATTGGGTCATCACAACCTGAATTGAAGGGGAAACAAATTTATGTGAATGTTCCTGAAGGGCTTCGACAGGTTTGATCAAGTACTGGGGTACGATCATATAGCCTAGTCGAATAGAAGGGTGAAGTAACCTATTGAAGGTGCCCATATATATTGTTCTATCTTCATTATCTAAACTATAGATGCTTGGTATTTGTAAGTGCTGATTGGCTATTTCGTTTTCATAATCGTTTTCTATAATCATGGCCTTGTGCTCAGAAGCCCAATCGATTAATTGCTGTCTTCGTATCAAACTCATTTTAGTACCAAGTGGGTAGTGATTGGAAGGTGTAACGTGAATTAATTTAGGATTAACCTTTAAGTTACCTAAAGATGCTATATCCAAACCTTCTTCATCTAATTCAGTAGGGACAAGAGTTGCTTCTGAACTTTTAAAAATTGAGTGAACATTTGGGAAAACAGGATTCTCTAGAACAACATGATCTTTTTTATTTAGGAGCGTTGTAGCGATTAAATAAAGAGATTGTAGCGACCCTGAAACAATAACAATTTGTGAACTGTCACATTTGATACCTCTGCTAACATATAAATATTTGGAAACACTGTTTTTTAACTCTTCAATTCCTGTAGTCGCAGAATAGGCCAAATTTGACGACTTAATGTGCCTCCAATACGTATTCAGCAATCTTTGCCATTGATTAACAGGAAAAGCATCAAGAGGTGGTAAACCTGGTCTGAACGCAATGTTATTATTAAAACTTTTATTGACCAACGAAATATTTTTGGCAAAGGACTTCCCTTTTTCCGATAGTTCTGGAAATTGTGATGTGTCATTTAGGAGTATGCTTTTTTTCGAATACTTTTTATTAGCAGTTGGTTTGTAACAGACTCTGTAACCAGAGCCCACTTTAGCAACAATCATTTTTTCTAGCTGTAAAAGCTCGTAAGCTTTGTTAACAGTAGTTCTTGAAAGCTCCAGATTTTGAGCAAGAATTCGGGTAGAAGGCAGCAACCAATCAAGGGGTAAATCAAAATTAACAATACAGTCCTTTATTGCCTTGTAAAGAACAAGGTATTTAAGTTCCTTATTTTCTCTTCCCTTGAGCTTATAATTAGCTTTGATTTTTTCGAGAGAAAATTTATAACTGGTATTCATTTATTTTATTAATTGGTCTTCTAAAAATAATAATAACTGTCCGACTTTTACTGATATATGAGATATGAAATGAAGAATTGTTTTTATATAATCTCTATTTTGGTAATAGTTTGTAGTTGCTCAGATAATCCGGATGGAACAACAGATAATTCTAACCATGGAGAGGAAGGTTTGCAAGGAACCGGTGTTTTTCAATTTTCTGAATATGAGACCTTAGTGGATAAACCCTTAAGTGTTTATTATCATGTTCCTGATTCTGCAGAAGAGGACGCACCTATTTTATTCTTATTCCATGGAAATGGAAGAAATGCTTTTGATTACAGGAATGCAATGATAGAAAAGTCAGAACAGTATAATTTTATCGTACTAGCACCTCGCTTTTCTTCACAGGATTATCCTGGTGGGGATGCCTATAATTTAGGGAATGTTTATACGGATGGTGATAACCCTTCTCCAAATTCTTTAAATCCAGAGAACCTCTGGACTTTTTCAATTATTGAACCCCTTTTTGATGAAGCTAAAGAGCTTTTGGGAAGTACACAAAGCACATATCGTATTTTTGGTCATTCTGCTGGGGGTCAGTTTGCTCATCGTTTCTTAATGTTCAAACCTGAAGCACGAGTCGAAAAAATTTTAGTCTCAGCCCCTGGTTGGTATACAACGATTGATACGGATATTAATTTTCCTTATGGTTTGTCGAATTCAATTTTAGAAGATTTACAATTAAACCAGCTATTGGAAAAACAAGTCATACTCTTAATAGGAGATCTTGATAATGATCCCAATGCTTCCGGTTTAAGGAGAAATGAAATTGTAGACCTCCAGGGAACAAATAGATTTGACAGAACCTTAAATTTTTACAACAGGGCTCAACAGAGAGCCATGGAAATATCAACACTTTTGAATTGGACTTTGGAGATAAATCAAGGTGTTGGTCATGATTTTACTTTGGCCATCTCGAAAGGGGCGGACTTATTATTTGAAAACTAGTTTATGAGACTCACCAAAGGGAAGATAGGTTTAGTTTTAGGGCCACTTATTTTTGTAGTAACACTCGTTTTTTTTCAGCCAGAGGGTTTACCTGATGAGGCAAACTCTATATTAGCTTCGGCTTTGTGGATCGCCATCTGGTGGATAACAGAAGCAGTACCTATTCCTGTAACTGCCTTACTACCCATTGTTTTATTTCCACTTACTGGGGGACTAGGTCTTAATGAAACAACAGCATCTTATGGGCATAAATATATTTTCTTATTTATAGGTGGTTTTGTCCTTGCTTTGGCAATAGAAAAATGTAGGTTACATAAACGCATTGCACTTAATATTATTAGAGTTGTTGGAACTAATTTTAATCATATTATCCTCGGGTTCATGCTCGCTACTGCGTTTTTGTCGATGTGGATATCCAATACAGCGACAGCCGTAATGTTATTGCCCGTAGGAGCAGCTATTATTTTACAATTAAAAGATGACCCAAGAACTAAAGAAAATGAGAACATTATTTTTGGAAAGGCTTTAATGCTCTCTATTGCCTATAGCGCCTCAATTGGAGGTATTGCAACTTTAATTGGAACGCCTCCAAATCTCGTGTTGGCTGGAGTTGTCAACGAGTCTTATGGTGTTGAAATCACCTTTTCCCAATGGTTTGCTTTTGGCTTCCCAATAAGTATACTTTTTTTATTCTTAAGTTGGTTGTATTTGACCAAAGTAGCGTTTAAATTTCCCAATAAAGAATTTGCTGGAGGGAAAGAAGAAATATATAATCAGATTAAAGAACTAGGAGAGATGTCTTTTGAGGAGAAGATGATAAGTTTAGTATTTCTTTTAACTGCACTGGCTTGGATAACACGATCGTTTTTGCTTTCGGTTTTTATACCTGGAATGGACGATACAATTATTGCCATCACCAGTGCAATTATTATTTTTCTATTACCCAACGAAACCAAGAAGACTAGAATGATGACTTGGGGAGATGCTGTAAAATTACCATGGGGAATTTTAATATTATTTGGTGGAGGCATGGCCTTGGCGACAGGATTTGAAGTGAGTGGGCTGGCAAAATGGTTGGGAAGTCAAATGACGGCTGTTGAGAATATTTCA
>CAWZYX010000189.1:0-3758 GCA_963966315.1 uncultured Winogradskyella sp.
CAGTTGTAGGATTGTGTGCGACCTGGTATTTCAATATTAGATTTTATCAGTTAGAACCCGACACATCCCTGCAAAACTTCATAGCTTTAACGTCAACCACCTGGCCGGCAAAATCCATTAGTGCAGATATTTCGGTAGTTGCCATTTGTTTTATGATATGGATGATCCGCGAATCACTATTATTAAAGATTAAGTACTGGTGGCTTATTTTAATTCTAACCTTTATTGTAGCTTTAGCGTTTAGTTTTCCTCTGTTTTTATACCTCAGGGAAAAAGCTTTGGAAAAGCCTAGTTTGAGGGGTCCAGAAAAACCAACAACTCGATAAATAACAACTAAAAAATGAAAAACATCTTAACGGGTCTGTATTTTCTTCTAAGCTTGATAAGCTTTGGTCAGAGTATGGAATATTCTTCCACAGACGAAGAGTTAAGAACTATTTTAATTGGAACATGGAGTTTAAAAGGATCTGATTACAACAGTCAGTTTATCTTTTTTGAAGAAAATGAAGAATTGATTTGCACCATAAATCAATATTTGGACGAAGAGAAAAGCCCTGAAATTACTCATCAGACCAAAGTAGAAATTATTACGAACGACTCAATCATCGAATTACAATGGGATTATTCAAAATTCTTCTGGAGAGGCAGAGTTGAAAAAGTCAAATCCCGACGGATGGTTGTTGAAATAAATGGTCGTGATTTAGTTTATGTAAAGAATTAGCCATAGGCCAAACCTTTTTTGAAAATTACTCTATCAAGTAGAACTATTACTTGAAATTTTTATGCGAATAGATATCATTACCGTTTTACCAGAACTACTTAAAAGTCCTTTTGAAGCCTCAATTTTACAAAGGGCCATTGCATCTGAACTGGTAGAAGTACACTTCCATAATCTAAGAGATTATACAGACAACAATTATAAATCTGTTGATGACTATCAATACGGTGGCGGTGCTGGAATGGTTATGATGATAGAACCAATTGATAGGTGTATATCTAAATTGAAAGCCGATAGGCATTATGATGAGGTTATATACATGACCCCAGACGGAGAACGACTAAGTCAAAGTATGGCAAATGAGCTGTCTTTAAATAAAAATATTATTATTCTCTGCGGTCACTACAAAGGGGTTGACCAAAGAGTAAGAGATGCCTACATCACCAGAGAAATTTCCATAGGAGATTACGTTCTTTCGGGAGGAGAACTGGGTGCAGCGGTACTATGTGATGCTGTTATCAGGTTAATACCAGGAGTGTTGGGTAACGAAACTTCTGCATTAACAGATTCATTTCAGGACAATTTACTAGCGCCACCTATCTACACAAGACCTAGGGAGTACAAAGGAATGAAGGTTCCTAAAGTGCTGTTTAGTGGAAATTTCCCTGAAATTGAACAATGGAGAGAAGAGCAAGCACTTAAAAGGACTCAACAAAGAAGACCTGATCTGTTAAATGAATAGGACATTTTTAAAAAAAAGCTGAGTTCTAAACGCATTTTATGTATATTTGCACCCGATTTAAATTAACCTCTGACGAAAATCGTGAATGTTGATTTGATAAATTTATAATCATTTAAACAATGGATTCATTAGTAAAGTTTGTCCAAGAGGAGTTTGTTACAAGAAAAGACTTACCTGAATTTAGTGCGGGTGATACCATTACCGTTTACTACGAAATTAAAGAAGGAAATAAAACACGTACGCAGTTTTTTAAAGGTGTAGTACTTCAAAGAAAAGGTAGTGGAAGTACCGAAACATTTACCATCAGAAAAATGTCTGGTACAATCGGGGTTGAACGAATCTTTCCGTTGAATCTGCCGGCATTACAGAAAATTGAAGTGAACAAGAGAGGAAAAGTACGAAGATCTAGAATATTTTACTTCAGAAACCTAACAGGTAAAAAAGCACGGATTAAAGAAGTCCGCAGATAAAACACAAATATGTTTTAAAAAAGCCTTGGAGATCCAAGGCTTTTTTTATGAACTATTGTTAATAACATCAGTTAATATAGGGTTAATATCTTTAGCGCTCAAAAATTTGTGATTCTGAATTGAAATTCTAAATTAGCTAAAGATTTAATAACAAACAGTGTTTGACGTTCTCATTTCGGTGAGGATTTTGTTAAATCTAGAAAGAATGTTCTTTTACATAAGAAATTTGTTTCACGAAATTCTCGAGCAGCTTGTGTATGCAAGTGGGAGTTAGAGGATAGCTTCAAATTAAATGCTGTTTTCAGCTAAAATAATTGGAGTATGCTAATGTTAAGGAGTCATCCTTTGATATTAGAACCGTGTGAGAATGAGGAGATATTTGCGAAAGTGAGTGTGTTTAAGTTCATGCATGAGAAACAAGTTTCAGGACAAGGTTTTTCTATTACATTTTAGAAAGAACTTATCCGAGAGTGGAATGCTTATCTTTGAATTACCCTTGGCTCATGTCGAGGGAATGCATTAAATCTGAACTTCGGTAAAGAAAAATGACCTAAAGACAATCATCCACATCTGAAAGCCATATCAATACAGTTCTACTGTGATGATGTGGCTTTTTGCTTTTAAAAACAAATATCAAAAGGCTTTATGGCTTTGTCATCATTTCCAAAAATTCACATAGATGGGCCCATGTCTGCAATTAGTTTTAAACTTTAGTTAAAGTTTATTTTGCCGGCATTGATGGAGGTTACATTTGTTAAAAAAATTTTTGAAGCCACTATTATTCTTTTCTTTTTCACTTCTGTTTTGCTTTGTGGGACTTGCACAGGAAAAATACACCGTCAGTGGTGTTGTTAAAGATAGTCTGAACAACGAAACACTTATTGGTGTTAATGTTATTATCCCTGAGATACAATCAGGTACTATGACCAATGAATACGGCTTTTATTCCATCACACTCCCACAAGGAACCTACACCATCCAGGTAAGTTATCTCGGTTTTAAGTCGATTACAAAAACCATTGATCTGAATGCTGATATAAAACTGAATTTTAGTTTGGTTGAGTCTGCTGAGAGTCTTGACGAGATCGTCATTAAAGAGAATATCGAACAGATCAATATTCGTAAACCTCAAATGAGCACCAATGCTTTGTCCATAAAAACCATCAAACAAATTCCTGTGGTACTTGGTGAAGTAGATGTCATCAAATCAATTACCCTCCTTCCGGGAGTGACTAATGGTGGCGAAGGAGCCTCAGGTTTTAATGTCAGAGGAGGCGCAGCCGATCAAAATCTCATTCTTCTTGACGAGGCCATTATATTTAATTCTTCTCATTTGTTCGGTTATTTTTCCGTTTTCAATCCTGATGCTATAAAGGATCTCCGCTTGTTCAAAGGAGGGATTCCTGCAAAATATGGCGGACGCGTGTCCTCTGTTTTGGACATCTATCAAAAAGAAGGAAACAGTAACCGATTCGGTGGAAGCGGAGGTATTGGTTCTGTAGCCAGCCGATTATTACTCGAAGGGCCTATTGTAAAGGATCGAGGGTCATTTCTCTTTGGAGGAAGGGCAAGTTATGCGCATTTATTTACACCCCTATTTGGCGTTGACAACGCTGCAGCCTATTTCTACGACTTGAATACCAAACTAAGTTATCGCTTGAACAATAACAACAGCATTTATTTATCTGGTTATTTTGGCAGGGACTCCTTCAGGATAAGTGATAGTTTCGAAAATATCTATGGGAATTCAGTTCTCAATTTCAGATGGAACCACCTTTTTTCAGATAAGTTGTTTTCAAACCTTTCTTTGATCTATTCTGATTATTAT
>CAWZYX010000190.1:0-3758 GCA_963966315.1 uncultured Winogradskyella sp.
GCCAATGGAAAGCAACGCATCTGACTTGAGTGGTCACAATACACTAAGATATTGTGTTACCAACATCACATCAATGAGATTCGAAAGATTATATAAGTTGATAAGTATGTAACCTGATGATCGAATCCAATAGAGGCTGTACGCCCCCGAACCTCACGGCATCGTAAAGCTGCACAAACTGTTGCAGCAGCAAAACCGTGCGATCATACAACTGCTGACCAGGTGTGTCGAACAGCTCTGGTGTTTCAGGAACGGCACTTTCCGGCATCCCATTGATGAGCCGATTCGAATGCGCTCTGATATTGTAACGATGATACCAAAACAATTCTGTTGTTAGCGAAGTGGGGATTGTATGCTAATTCCACTGCATCACACTCCTCCAGCTCAAGTTATTCGCATTAGCCGAATGAAGAAGGTACCCTGCAATGTTATCGCCCATAGGTACCCAGTAGTGGTCGTTAGCCCTGCCGGTATTACCACCTGGGAATACTGTCTGGGATTGGGAATATAGTCCTCTATGAACACCATTGAGGACGAGTTGCATATTCTCTATGCTTGATAAGGCATCAGCTGCAGATATTGCATCTGTTGGTGTTCTTTCCAGAAATTCTTCATTGCATGACGTGAATGCAAATATGAATAACACCAGTAAAGAAAATTTAAATTTATGTGACATAATCAAATATTTTTCGTGTGTTAAAATGATAAGTTCAGCCCGAGTGATACAATTCTTCCAGGAACAAAATCATCCCCTGGCGCCGTACCGGCTAAATTGTATTGAGGATCCAGACCGGGTCTTGCAGTGAACAGCAACAGATTTTCTCCTGTGAGGGATAATCTTAGGTTATCCATGCCAATGCTACGCAGCAGCTCAGGGCTGAAGTTATATCCAAGACTGGCATTTCTAAGCGCCAAATAAGATGCATCCGTAATAAACCTGCTTGATTGGGTTTGAACCAAATCTACATTACCATTTTCCAGACGCGGAACATCGGTTACATCTCCTGGAGCTTTCCAGGCATTCAGGATATCCGGGTGCCAGGAGCTTCCATATCTACCTGAGTGCATCATTCCAGCATAGGCATTGTCCAGTACCTCACCCCCTATTCCAAAGACAAATAGTACGTTCAGATCAAATCCTTTGTAGCTAAAATAATTGTTAACGGAACCTAAAAAGTCAGGCACGGCAGAAGCGCCTACAAATCCTCGCTGAGTTTCAGACCACTCTGTCGTTGTCAGTTGATTGCCATCTCCATCAAGCACCGGAACACTCACATTATTCTCATCAAAATCATATTGATTGTAGATCTGGTCTCCGGTTTGTGGATCTACCCCAGCTGTTTCATACAAGAAGAACTCAAACCTGGATCGACCTTCGACCCATCTTTTACTTCCATCAATAAAAGGTGTTGGTAAATCAGTAATCTCGTTCTTAAATGTAGTTCCGAGTAGTGTTAAGTCCCACTTAAAGTCACCTTTGGAGAAAAGATGTCCTGTCAATCCGATCTCAATACCTTCATTATACATTGAAGCGGCATTCGCCGGAACCTCATTGATTCCGTGACTCGGACGAGTAGGAAGCTGAAGCAATAAATCAGAAGAATTTCTTCTGTAGTATTCAATCGATCCGTCCAGGAAGTTATTAAACAAACCAAACTCCAAAGCAAAATCGTAACTTGCCGTGGTCTCCCATTGTAGATTCGGATTACCGAGGGAGCTAATCAAGATAGCAGGATTGGCTGCGTTTGAAGTAATTTGAAATAATGCCTGAGACAAATACCATTCCCGGGCTCCTAAGTTGTCGTTTCCGACTTCACCGTAGGTACCACGCAGTTTCAGCTTATTGATCCATGGAACGCTCTGGATGAATGCTTCCTGATCCATTCGCCAGGATGCACCGACTGAATAAAAGGTACCCCATCTTTTTTCTTGATTAAAACTTGAAGAACCATCTCTTCTCACTGAGGCACTGAGGATGTATTTGTCATCAAAGTCATAATTGAATCTCAAAAAGTAACCTTCAAGCGCTCTGTCATAGGTGAATCCATCGAGATCAACAATATTGGAGAAGTTGGCAAACTCATAAATACCACTGGCAGTCTGAATGGTAGCCAGGCCACTCATTTCAGAGTCCTCCACCTGATAACTTTCATGCCCGGCGGTGATATCTATACCATGCAAACCAAACCTCTTGTTGTAGTTCAATACCTGGTTAAAGGTTGTCGATGCAACACGCCTTCTTTGCTGACTCAAACGGCCGTCAGGCTGTGCATCACCAATGACCAGGTTTTCGTATTCATTTTCAAAATAATCAACAAAATCACCTCCATATGATACTCTCAAACTGAGACCATCAACGATATTCACATCCCCGAAAAGTCTGAAACCGTAAGTATTGTCCTGGTCATATTCATTATTTAGCACCAGCTCCTGGATCGCATGACGCCCCTGATTGGTAGGTCTTTGTCCGATATTATATTCTGCGAAACCTTCTCCATTGTCCCACACCGGGCTTCCAGCTGCATCCAGGACGATATTTCCTTCCAGGTCATTTACATACACAGGATAAATAGAACCCATGTTTTGTGAAAAACTAAATGGATTCACAATACTTCCCGTGCCAGCCGAACTCGGGCCTCTGGTTTCTGTCAGCGCAAGATTCGCACTACCTCCGAAGGTAAAAATATCATTGACTTTGAATTCAGAGTTAAGTCGAGCCGTCAAACGCTCAAATCCGGATCGGATCACATAACTTTCTTCATCAAGATATGAGGCTGAGAAAAGTACTGAGTGATCTTCGCCACCACCTGACACATTCACATTGTAGTTTTGTCTAACCCCTGTCCTTTGTAATTGCTCAAACCAATCCAGACTTTGGTAGATCAATTCAGCATTGGGATTCAAACGACCATCCGTTCCAACAATCTGGTCGTTGGGCACATTAAAAGGGTTGTAGCCCAATTGATTGTAAATGTTGTCTGTGGCAAATTGAGGGTCACCACCTGCAGCGCTGATATTTCTAAGCGCCTCCCACATGCCTTCGTAATACTGGCCGGGTGTAACCTGATCATAGAAAGGTACTCCCCGATCTATCATACCAACCTGTGCAGAGGCGTTGACTTTTATTCCTCCTTTTTTGCCTTTTTTGGTGGTAATCATCACCACACCGTTCGCCGCTCTTGATCCGTACAGGGAAGTTGAAGCAGCATCCTTAAGGATTGTAAAGGATTCAATATCTTCCTGATTCAATGTATTCAATGGGGCATTGTACTGAACACCATCAACGATATACAAAGGCGTTGTTGATCCATTTAGTGTACCGACACCTCTAATCACAATACCGGGAGAATCACCCGGGCCTGCAGGTGAAGTGAATTGTACACCTGTAGCATTTCCCTCAATTGCGGCGATAGGTGATGTTACATTTCTCGACATAAGTTGCTCAGCATTTATAACGCTGGCGGAACCTGTAAATGCTTCCCTTGAGGTCTCGCCATATGCCGTCACAATTATTTCCTCCAATTGCTGAAGATCAGCACTCATGATCATGTTGATAGTAGATTGATTACCTACCAATACTTCTTCAGTCACAAGACCAATAAAAGAAAACACCAAAACAGATCCATCATCAGGGACAGCTATTTGATAATTACCTTCAATATCGGTAACCGTTCCTACAGATGACCCCTTTAATAAGACGTTTACACCGGGGATAGGTGTTCCGTCGTCTGCACCAGTGACTGTCCCCGTCACCGTAC
>CAWZYX010000191.1:0-3592 GCA_963966315.1 uncultured Winogradskyella sp.
AAGCTGCATGAACTTCTTAGTACAATAAATTAAAAATACTAGCCTGTTGATAAACCAACTGACTGTGCCAGTGGATCTTTATCAACCTCTGGCATGGGTGTTATCATGTTCATCCACTCAATACCTAATACAAAATCTGTAGACTTGGTATAGGCAATTTTAAAAATAAAAATTTTTGCCGTTCTTCCATTCGCATATACAACATCTGGTTGTGATGTAAGCATAGAGCTTAAAACAAGGCCTATGGGAATATTAAATCGTTGGTAGAAGTTCACATCAAAATTTCCTCCCAATTGAAAACGAAATGCATTCTCTCCTCGCTTATACGTTTCTCCCCAGGTGAGCTCACTATAAAAGTTTAATCCAAAAATATCGTTTATGCCATATGCAAATAAAAAACCCGTTCCCCCCGTTAAAACGGGTACATTTTCAGTAATCTGTGGATCAGGTACATCATTTTTTATATCTCTGACAAATCCGAGGATATTCATGAAACTACCCTTATGGTTTTGTAATTCAATCTGGGTGGACATTATAAACTTTTCCTGTTCGATGAGCTTAATCTTCCATCCTATCTCAAATGATGTGATTGTATTTAAACCATGACCTAAAACTGTTTGTACATCGCTTCCCAGTCTTGCTGCCAGATTAAACCGAGTATAAAATGCCAGGCGTTCTCTAATGCGCTGCTGATATTTAAATACCAGATCTGCAAAAATAACATCTCCGGTAAGGCCAATTACTCTTTGGTCATTAATCTCATATATAGGTACGTTGAAATTCACGGTTTGTCCATACCCCATATAGGCCGAGACAGAGGTTGAGGTAAACGGATATTGCCCTCCCGTTGTGGGAATGAATTCGTGATTATTAAGTGTGGGTATTTTAGAAATTCTTGCCTGCTCCTGGGAAACAGACACCTGGGTAACTAAAATAAAACATACCAGATAGCTTAAAAAATACTGATAATTATATTTCTTGGTCATTGTTTATTCGTTTTAGTTACAGTAAACCTATCCTCTGCACCAAGCGGAAATCTGATACCCATCTGAAAGCGAACACTGAATATTTTGGTTCGGGGAAATTTGCTTACCTCAAAGTCATGGATTCTTCGGTTTAAATCTGTCAGACCCTGAGAGTAAATTAAGTCGAAAAAGAGATGTGATGTACCAAGAGGTACTATAAAACCAGCTGAAAATTCAGCCGAGAATAAATACTTCCTTACCTCATCTTTAAAATCAACCGAATAGTCAGTATGATGCCCCTTGAAATATGAAGGAGAAGTAATTCTGATTCCTGCAGTAACATAGAACCGGCCATTTTCAGTCCAGACAGCAACATTTAATGGAATTGACACCCCTCGTATTTCATATTCCATGCTGTCTTTTTCTTCCAGATCGGTGGTATCTACCCAATGATAGCTTCCGGTGATTCTGTCCCAGTTTATCCCGGTTTGTAATGAAAAAGCCTGGGATAAACGATAACTGTAATTTCCACCAATTGTAAATCCCCTGTTCAAACCTATCCAGCCTCTAGTAGGTTGATCACCGCTAAATTTAGCGTTATTTAAGCCCAGATTTATACCTACGGCCGATTGTCCAGAGATGTTAGAGAAAGAGAAAATAAAAAAACACAGACCTAATGTAAATACTCTCCTTTTATGCATGTAAAGTTTCAGGTTTATGCTAATATATTGAATTTGTGATTAGGGCTCTACATAAATTTCCTAAAAGGAATAAAAAAAGGCCTGCTGTTTTAGCAGGCCTTGCACATATTATCTTGGTATAAATTAACTTGTTACAGGTGCAGTTTTTCCATGGCATTGTTTATATTTTTTACCGCTGCCACATGGACAAGGATCGTTTCTTCCCACTTTCTTTTCTACGCGCACAGGTTGCGCTTTCTTCTGCTCAGGGCGCTGCCGACCATCGCCTCCTCCTTCCTTACCATCATATGCAGAACCAAATTCACTTTTACTGGCTTGTAAGTTACCCATATTAGAACGGCGTGGTGCCTCTCCCTGACGTATTTCATTCGGATCCTGAACCGGTATTTGTCCTTTCATTAACACACTCACCACCTCTTTATTCACCTTATCAATCATGGCCTTAAAGAGTTGGAACGATTCAAATTTATATATTAGCAGTGGATCCTTTTGCTCATAGGTAGCATTTTGTACCGATTGTTTCAAATCATCCAGCTCTCGAAGGTGTTCTTTCCAATTATCATCAATAGTAGCCAGACTAATTGTCTTTTCATAGCTGCGAAGTAATTCCTCACATTCGGTATTTACGCTCCTTTCGAGGTGTGTAATAACATTGAAAGTCTTAGAACCGTCGGTAATCGGCACCATAATATTCTCATATGTTTTACCCTGATGCTCATAGACATTTTTTATTATGGGCAGGGCCTGACTTCTGATGGCTTCAAGCTTTCTGCGGTATGCTTCACGAGCTGCATTATAGAGCTCCTCGGTAATGGCAGTTGTATTTGATTTCAAGTAATCTTCTTCAGTAAAAGGTACTGAAATAGACAAGAAACGCAGCACTTCGAAGCTAAACTCATCAAATTCAACATTTCCGTGATATTCCTCAATCAGGCTTTCACACACTTCATACATCATATTGGCGATATCGACCTGGATACGCTCTCCATAAAGGGCATGTCGGCGTTTTGAGTAAATAACCTCGCGCTGGCTGTTCATGACATCATCGTACTCGAGCAGTCGTTTCCGAATTCCAAAGTTATTTTCCTCCACTTTCTTTTGTGCCCGCTCAATTGATTTCGTAATCATGCTGTGCTGAATCACCTCTCCTTCCTTCAGACCCATGCGGTCCATCAAGGTGGCAATTCTATCTGAACCAAACAACCGCATCAGGTTATCTTCGAGTGAGACATAAAATTGGGAAGAACCAACATCACCCTGTCGACCGGCACGACCTCTCAACTGCCTGTCGACTCTTCGTGATTCATGACGTTCAGTACCTACAATAGCTAAACCGCCAGCTTCTTTTACTTCAGCTGACAGCTTTATATCCGTACCCCGACCAGCCATATTTGTTGCTATGGTTACAGCTCCTGCTTTACCTGCCTCAGCCACAACATCTGCTTCTTTTTGGTGCAATTTGGCATTCAGAACCTGATGCTTTATGCCCCTCATTTTTAGCATTCGGCTTAGCAATTCAGAAATTTCTACCGACGTTGTACCTACAAGTACTGGTCTACCTGCATTTACAAGCTCAACACATTCGTCGATTACTGCATTGTATTTTTCACGGGTGGTTTTATAGATCAGATCCTCACGATCATCACGTGTAATTGGTCTATTTGTTGGAATAACCACCACATCAAGCTTATAAATATCCCAGAACTCACCAGCTTCAGTTTCAGCAGTACCTGTCATACCTGCAAGCTTATGATACATTCTGAAATAGTTCTGAAGCGTAATGGTGGCATAGGTTTGTGTAGCGGCTTCCACTTTAACACGTTCCTTGGCTTCAATTGCCTGGTGCAATCCATCACTGTAACGGCGGCCTTCCATGATACGGCCTGTGTGCTCATCTACAATCTTAACCTTATTATCTTTGTACTT
>CAWZYX010000192.1:0-3574 GCA_963966315.1 uncultured Winogradskyella sp.
CCGCCGGTGTAGTGGCGGAGAGGGTGGGATTCGAACCCACGATCCCGGGTAAACGGGATACCGCTTTTCGAGAGCGGGGCCTTCAGCCACTCGGCAACCTCTCCAATCCGGATGCCTACAGGGCGCAGGGTTGGTCTAATACCGCTTTTGCCGGACAGTGTCAATGGCCTTATGGGGCGCTGGGTGGGTTACTGCGGATCCGGCAGCATCATTTTTTGGGCCTCTACGGTATAGGTGCCGTCAGCGCCGTAGACGGTCAGCGGCGCCGCCACCCGCAAGCCCGGCCTGCTCCCTTTGATGGCCTCCAGGAGAACGAACTTGCCCTCCGTCCCAGACCGGGAATGAATGATTTGCAACCATTTGGGTTCAATCCCGGCGTCGTGTAATGTGCAGATCAGGTCAGCGATCCGTTCGGCGGGGTAGATGGTGCAAAAGCGTCCGCCGGTGCGCAGCAGACGCCGGGAGACCGTTGTGAGCTGCGAAAGGTCGATGTTAATTTCATGCCGAGCGAGGGCCTTCTGTCCATTGGGATTGATGCGCCCGCTGTTGGCCCTGTGATAGGGCGGATTGCTGATGATCCAGTCCGTGGGACCATCCACCATCGACGGTGTCAGTTGGCGCATATCCATTTCGTGCACCGAAATGCGGTCCGACATGCCGTTGGTGAGAACATTTTGGCGCGCGAACCTTACCAGCTCGGGTTGGATATCAACGGCGTGAATGCGGGCCTCAGGATAACGGTGGGCCACGATCAACGCAATGATACCGCAGCCGGTGCCAAGGTCGATGAGCGTATCGCCAGGTTTAGGACGCGGTCGGCTGGCCAACAGCACGGCGTCGATGGCGTAACGGTATCCATTTTCCGGCTGATCTACCCTTAATCTTCCATTTAAAAATACATTTGTTTTCAAATTCTTATAAACCAATACTCAAGTAAAGAGTTAACCCATAGGCCCCTGAACAGCCCAACTGCCGAAAATCATCTCAGTCTCTTTTAGGACACCCCTAACAGGGTCCGATCTTGAACTTGACGCGGCGGATGTATTCCCCATCCAGGGCCAGGTTTATCTTGCGGATCAGTTCCTTTTCAAGAAAGCGGAGATGGTGCAGCCAGCTGGAATTGGATACGTGGATCAGGAGCAGATCACCTTTGAATGCAGCCGGGCGCGCATTGGCAGCTACGTCAGGTCCAACGGCAGCCTCCCAGTGATCCCAAATCTGGATCAACGCCTGATTGGCATTTGGCCGGCATTGGACCAGCACTTTATCCACGACAGTACCGATGGAAACAAAGCCTTTAGAAGTAGGACGATACGTTTTCATCCCCCTCATGTATCAAAAGGAGTGGGCTGGTTTCAAGGCCGTCTAACCTGTTTCGGCCAATTTGATTTTTCTTGACTTCAACCGGGAGCCGCCTTAGAGTATAGCGTATTTGAAAGGATTTGAATTTACAGGTAATCAAACGCAGCAACCACACTACAGCGCCATTCCGGAAGGTTAATCGACCATACATTGTAGACGTGAAACCACCAAATTCTCGCAGATTAACTAAATAAACAGAACCGATAACCACTGAACGAAACGATAGGTGAACCAAACATGGCATGGGATTGGGAAAAGTTAAACCAGCAACAGAGACAGCAAAGGGGCGGGCCCCCGCCTCAGATGGATGATTTTTTGAAGCATATTAAGGGTCTTAAGATCCCCGGAGGTACCATTGCCATCGTTTTGGTCATCCTGGCGATCGTACTGGGCTCATCCGCCGTATTCACCATAGAGACTGGGTCTGTCGGCGTGATCCAGCGCTTCGGGAAATTTGTACGCATCGCCCCGCCGGGTTTGAATTTCAAGCTGCCGTTCGGTGTGGAGAGCGTCACCAAGGTCTCCCAGGAGAAAGTCGAAAAGGAAGAATTCGGTTTTCAGTCCGACCGGTCGGAGGTAAATCCCCGGTTCAGTGGCAGACAGGATACCAACACCACTTCCCTAATGCTGACCGGGGATTTGAATGTTGCTGTAGTTCCCTGGATTGTTCAGTACCGCGTCAAAGACCCCTATAATTTTTTGTTCAAAGTTAAAGATGTGCGCGGCCTTTTACGGGACCTATCCGAAGCCAGCATGCGTCTCGTGGTGGGTGATCGCAGTATCAACGAGGTAATCACCAAGCGCAGTGAAATCGCCAACCAGGCGGAGCAAGTGCTCCAGGAAGAGCTGGATAAGGCGGAAACCGGCCTGATGGTGGTCAATGTCGAGCTCAAGCGAACCAATGTCCCGGGTCCGGTCCAGCCGTCATTTAACGAAGTCAACCAGGCGGTGCAGGAAAAGGAGAAACTGATCTACCAAGCCCGGGAGGACTACAACAAGGCGATCCCGGCTGCCCGGGGCGAAGCCGAGCGGACGATCAAGGCGGCCGAGGGCTACGCCCTGGACAGAGTAAACCGCGCAAAGGGTGATGCCGACAGGTTTCTGGCCCTCTATACCGAGTACGTCAATGCCAAAGATGTCACCAAGCGCAGACTATACCTGGAGGCGCTCAAAGATTTGCTGCCCAAACTGGGACCCAAATACATCGTCGATGATAGCCAGAACAACTTGCTGCCGCTGCTCAATATCGGAAAAGAACAAGGGGTGATCAAATGAACGCTAAGATGATTGTCGGTGTCGTTGTCGCTTTCGCCGTCATCGTGGGCGTAATGTGCGCCTACACCGTAAATGAAACCGAGCAGGTGGTCATTACCAAATTCAGCAAGGTTGCCCGAACCGTCACCGAGCCTGGTCTGCACTTCAAGTGGCCGGTGATTGAAAGGGCAATTTTTTACCCGAAAAACCTGCAGGAGTGGGATGGCGACCCAGGCGAAATTCCCACCAAGGACAAGACTTACATCTATGTGGATACCTTCGCCCGCTGGAAGATCGTTGATCCGGTGGTCTTCTTCAAATCTGTCGGCATGGAGTCGAGGCTTGCCACCAGTCGCCTCAATGAAATCATTGACCCCGCAGTGAGAAACCTGATCACCTCAAATCGGCTGATCGAGACAGTGCGCAACAGCAACCGCGAGCTGGACACATTTGAGGAAGGCCTCAGCGATGATGCGCAGTCAAATAAGTCCCCCTCACTCTACACCATCACCATCGGACGCACGCAGATCGATGAAAAAATATTGGCACAGGCCAGCGACAAGCTGGAACGATTCGGCATCGCCCTAGTGGACGTCAAAATCAAGCGCATCAACTACCGCGAAGAGGTGAGGCGTTCGGTTTACGACCGCATGATCGCCGAGCGAAAACAAATTGCCCAGAAATTTCGCTCGGAGGGTAAGGGCGAGGCCCAGAAAATCTTGGGCGATAAGGAACTGGAGCTGAAGAACATCAGTTCCGAGGCCTATCGTACGGCACAGGGTATCAAAGGAAAGGCCGACGCCACGTCGACGCGGTTGTATGCAGAGGCTTATGGAAAAGATCCCGAATTTTACTCATTCGTCAAAACCCTTGAAATCTACGGGGAGGCACTGGACAAGGAGAGCTCGCTGGTGCTGTCGACCGACTCAGACCTGTTAAAATATTTAAAGGGCTATAC
>CAWZYX010000193.1:0-3564 GCA_963966315.1 uncultured Winogradskyella sp.
ATGTGTATAAGAGACAGATTTAAGGGAATATTATGTTTTTTAAACGCACCTTATTACGTACTTTTGCAGCACTAAAAAACATGCTCAATCATGAATAAGGTAAATACAAATGAGATCTCAATTATAAAAAATTCTAAGTCCAAAATAGATCAGGTAGATTTCAATAATCTAGTATTTGGGCGTGTATTTACTGACCATATGTTTGTTTGTGATTATGCTGATGGGGCCTGGCAAGACCCAAAAATTGTACCTTATCAACATCTGAGCTTAGAACCTTCTGCCAGAGTTTTTCATTACGGACAAGCAGTTTTTGAGGGCATGAAAGCCTACAAGGACGAGGACGGTCAAATCTGGTTATTTCGTCCGGATCAGAATTTTAACAGAATTAACAGGTCGGCAAAGCGCCTAGCCATTCCTGAATTTCCGGAATCGTATTTTTTTAGTGGCTTAGAGCAGCTCTTGAAACTGGATAGTGAATGGATCAAACCCGGTGTTGGAAATTCCTTATACATCAGACCATTTGTAATTGCTACTGAACCGGCCATATCTGCATCACCGGCCAGAGAATATAAATTTATGATCATCTGTTCTCCGGCTAAGGCTTATTACAACGAACCCGTTCGTGTGCTATTTGCAGAAAAGTTCAGTAGATCGGCCAATGGAGGTGTTGGTTTTGCAAAGGCGGCAGGAAATTATGCAGCTCAATTCTACCCCACAAGCCTGGCCATGGAAAAAGGTTTTCAGCAAATAATATGGACCGATGCCAATACCCACGAGTACCTTGAAGAGGCTGGAACGATGAATATTTTCTTCAGAATAGGCAATCAGCTCATTACGGCACCAACAAACGATCGGATTCTAGATGGTGTCACAAGAAAAAGTGTGATTCAATTGGCGGAATCTCTCAATATTGATTGTGAAGTGCGGCCTGTAAAAGTTTCAGAAATTAAGGAAGCAGCGAAAAACGGTTCGCTAAAAGAAATTTTTGGAGCTGGTACTGCTGCTGTGATCAGTGAAATTTCAGCTTTTGAGCATGCCGATGAGGTGTTTGAAATGCCTGAGATCGAAGATGCCTTTGCTCCTTTATTCAAAGAACATTTGCTTAACATTCAACATAATAAGGCCGAAGATCCTTACAACTGGCGTTACCCGGTAAATTAATCGTGGTTTTCCAGAATCGCTTTGATATTGGGCTTAAAATAATTAGGTCCTTTTAATACTTTTCCATCTTCCCTGTAAATGGGTTGCCCGTTATCTCCGAGCTTGCTCATGTTGCTGCGTTGAATCTCTTCGAACACTTCTTCGATCTTGTGCTGCAATCCGTGTTCAATGATCGTACCACACAAAATGTATAGCATGTCACCGAGTGCATCTGCCACTTCCACCAGATCATCATTATTCGCAGCTTCAAGATACTCTTCGTTCTCTTCACGCATCAATTTATACCGCAAAAGGTTCTTATCAGTGCCCAAATTGGCCTTGGCTGTCTCTCTGTACCCTATTTTAAAAGCCTCATGAAAAGCTTTTACTGCATTGATTTTATCTTGCATCTAATTGTTGTATTTTTAGCACTTAAAAGTAATCAGATGTTTTCAAAGGGTCAATTGATATTTGCACTTTTATTCTTTATTGCCTTTGTCATTGTTATTACCTATACCTACCGACGCGACTTAAAACTCCACAAGCGCTATTACAAGGGCACCGTTTGGGTGCTTATTGCCTTCATTAGCTTTATAGCACTTATTGCCACGATAAAGTTCATCTTCATGTAAACGGGGATAAGCTCTTTGCTCCATTATTTTCAGATTTATTATCTTTATTCGTGATTATCAAGAGCTAGTCATTAACCCAAATCCTACTGCCATGAAAAAATTCTTGTTTATTCTTTGTTTTGGTTTTGCTTCCTGTGCACTATTTGCACAGCGGCAACACGTTAATCACTTACGCGTCGGACTTAAATTAGGGGTGCCGAATATCATCACACCCAACATAGAATATGTAACGCATATCTGGGAAGATCGCGTGGCTTTTACGGCAGATTTTATGAGTCTGGATCTCACCATTGATGACGTTAACGTTGACTACACCGATTTTGAAATAGGTGCCAATTTATATTTAAGTAAAGACGGAAGCGGTGCCTATGTTGGGGTTTCGTACTTTAATTTTGATGGGGGGGGAACTTATGACAATGTTGAATTTGACAATGGAACCGTGGGGAGAGGTACCGGAGAAATTAGTTATAATACCTTTAATTTTAAAGTCGGTTACAAGACTGGCCGCAGACTCTATGTAAGAGCCGAATTTGGCTACGGCTTTGGAAACATCCCCGAACAGATTACAGTGAGTGGAAGCGATGGGTCTTCAGCGATTGAGGATATACCTGATATCCCGGGCATCAGCTCATCAGGCCTCATCATCTTCAACATAGGTATTGGCTATGCATTTCTTTAAAGAATGAGCAATGTCAATACGCTTTTTTAAGTTTCCAAGAGCTCCTATCTCCTGAACAGAAGTTGGTGCAAAGCATTTACAGGGGTGTTTTAGGCGGCAGAGTCTCTTATTGTTGAGACCGCCTTTTTGACACTTCTATTCGCTGTTTAGGATGATCTGCCTAAACCTTTGCTTCTATTGACTTAATTCGACGCATCAACTTTATAAATTCATTATCTTTGAATGACTACTAAATCAATTGACTTATGAAGGCATTAAAAAATACCCTTGTCCTTCTGCTTATCCTTGTGGTAGCATTTGCCATTTATGTTGGCTCGCGTCCTGCAGACTTTAACTTTGAACGAAGCAGAACTATTCAGGCTCCTGTCTCAGTCCTTTTTAATAAGGTGAATGACTTTAAAAACTGGCCTGCTTTTTCCCCCTGGATCGAACAAGATACTGCCGCCCAGATCCGTTTTGGAGAGGTCAGCAGAGGTGTGGGCGGAGAGTATGAATGGGAAGGTGAAATCCTTGGTGTGGGTAACATGAGAACAGACGCTGCAGTAAAAGACCAAAGCATCTCTCAAACCATCAATTTTCTAAAACCGTACGAAGCAACTTCCAACGTGAATTGGCGTTTTAGGCCGGTTGAAAACGGCACCGAGGTCACCTGGCAAATGGATGGAGAAAAGAACTTTTTATCCAAATTATACACGGTGTTCATGGGATCCATTGAAGAAATGACAGGACCCGATTTTGAGCGAGGGCTTTATAAACTTGATAGTGTTGTTCAGCAGGATATGAAAGTCTACAGTATCGAGGTAAACGGAGTTGTGGAGCACAGCGGCGGATATTACCTCTATAAATCCACCTCCTGTAAGATGAGTGAATTTGAGACCGAGATGAAAAAAGCAATGCCTGCGATCGGCGGTTGTGACATTAATCAAAACACCGGATTTCAAGGACGCCCTTTTGTTTTCTACCAACAACGGGGAACGGCCGAAAATGCAGTGGTTTTTTCTCCCCCTCTCCCTACAACAACCAGGATCCATTCCATAGAGCCTGGTTTTTTTACCCGGCGACCTGCACCGTTTCGCGCTGCGAAAACGACTTTAACAGGTGATTAATCGGCAT
>CAWZYX010000194.1:0-3440 GCA_963966315.1 uncultured Winogradskyella sp.
GTGGGCTCGGAGATGTGTATAAGAGACAGCTCCAGGGAGTGATCATTTCTTTTCTGGGCCCGACGAATGTGCCTTCAATCGAGTGTGTGTCAATAAAGCTGGCATCTCCAAAGAGCCATTTTAGCTTACTGATATCCTGCTTGGTGATTTCTGCGCTTGTATTTACAGCCAGGAAGGCGGTGGAAGATCTGAAAAATAAGACCATAGAGTATGAAATTAAGCGGGTTTTCTATTTACGGCAAAAGTAAGAAATCTATGTCGATCCTCCCTTTTAATCCATTGATATTTTGGTACTCATGTTCATGCGACAGCACAGAGTATGGATGTCTCAGTTCAATCCGAACGGAGTATTTCGGCATTCGTAGGTCCGAAAAGTGTAAACTCAGAACTCCTGACCTCTCGCAAATTGAATTGTCTTGGTGAATCTCCGTGACTTCTCTGAGAACCTTCGTGTAATCGCTATTTCACACCTGCGGCGCACAGGCACAAAGATGCTCGGAGAATACTCAAAGCTTCACGGAGGAATTACGACAAATTTAGTTTACCAGATATTTCAGTTAGATTATAGTAGCAAAGGTCTGGTCAGGATTTCTGAAACTGTGGTTACCACAGTCAGCGCGGTTGGATCGGCATTAGCTTCTTCCATTTCTCTAGGGCGGTGGTTCCCCGTCTTTTCCAGGCTGGCAACTTGCGTTCACCTAAGATGCCTTCCCCGCAAACCAATTTGCTAACATGCGTATTCTTGGCAGATCGCATTAAAATTCCGGCATTTGAAAATCTGACTATCAACACCTTACCTAAGGGCGATGGATTTTTACAGATATTATTGCTGCCTGTCATTGAATCTTTAAAGAAAATTATTACTTTTGCACTCCAAACATATCGCGGGATGGAGCAGTTGGTAGCTCGTCGGGCTCATAACCCGAAGGTCGCAGGTTCAAGTCCTGCTCCCGCTACTAGAATATCACTTAAGGCCTTGTAAATCAACGATTTGCAAGGCTTTTTTAATTAGTAGTGTCTTACTTAGTGTCTAAAACCCAAAAACGTTTTCTTAGTTAAGAAACCTAGAAATACACCTTCATTGGCTTTAAAAAGACATTAAATTTTATCAACCACTTATATGAGAAGACCTGCTTCATCATTACCACCAACAAAATGGCTGCTGATTGGGCTAAAATGCTCGATGATGAAGTCCTGGCTACAGCTTTACTTGACCGTTTGCTATACCGATGTGAAGTGATCAACCTCTCAGGAAAAAGCTATAGATTACAAAATAGAAAGACTTTCTTTGAACAGACAAAATAACCATCTTATATTTACAAAAACTGTGCACTCTTGTTGCCAAAAACTGTGCACTCCTATTTGCCATTTTCTGCGCATCTTTATTTGCCGACTACAAAATATCAGATGAATTAATAGCAGATTTCTTTACCTGTAAATACAAGGCATATCTTAAATCAAATGAACATCCATTTCAAATAACTCCATTTGAAGCGTATCTCAATTGCAGCAGGGAGAGACTGGAAGCACCTACTTAGAAAAATCGAAAACCCTCTCTTGTACGCACTTCAATCATATGGATTTAGATACTGAATCATTGTTTTCAGTTGAATTAAACGGATGGTATAATTTGAAGCTAGTTTTTGAGGTACGCAAAGGATTTGTTATACCAATCCATTTCAGTGCGTTAGTGAATGATAAAGATGTCATAAGTTTATAACTAAAGATTATCTCTCCTATTCTCGGGTAAAACCATCTCAAGATTCATAATATTAACCATGTCCCTGATCAGGTCAAGGTTAGATATTTCAAACCTTTTGTCTACTTAGAAAGCAATTAAACCCCTGTAAATCAACAATTTGCAGGTGTTTCTTTTTACCAGTGGCTTATTCAGTGCCAAATTCAACCTTTTTTATCTTAATTAAAACGAAGTTAAATAAGAGGTTTTAAGACTTTCAAAGCACCTAAACTTATTTCGTAGTCGATTTGTATAAAGCCATTTGTGTAGGGTGACTTTGATATTTTCCAATCTAATTATGCACCTTAATAGCAATTAAACTTTTCCTATGCATGGGATGCATAGAGGTTATAATGCTTTTTTCTGCTTCTTCTTTAGTTTTAAAATCCAACAGTGATGCTTTTTTTATCGTTCCATCAGGACAAATCTCATAGGTATAATCCCTTTTTCTCGCCAAATCTTCTCTAATTATGACAGTTACGTGCTTTACTGCAGACATTGGGAATCATGTGAGGACCTGACATTTTGAACGTGAAGTATAGCTATCAAAATGAAAACATCAGGACATTACCACAGATGGGATTTCATTTGGGCAGGGCTTTAGAATGTGACCTGACAAACAATCTGGCTTTTGGTAATGGAATTATCTTTACCGAAAAGGGATTTCGTGAAGACTATGAAATCCCTGGACTATGACAAAACAACATTCCTTTATCTTGACTTTCCAGCCAAACTCACTTGCACGCTTCATGCAAATATAGTTAAGTTCTATGCACACCGTGGAGGCTATTTTGCACTCGGCCTGTTCACCAACCGTACCGGTTCCGGGTTTATAGTTGAAGAGGGTTTTGGGGCGCAACCTGCACAATACAGAAATTATGATGCCGGCATGTTAGTTGGCGCTGGTGTAGCATTTGATATCTGGCGATATGGCATATCTTATTCACACGGATTATTTGACATACAAAATGGCTCAGAAATCAAAATAAAAAACACAGTATTGGGTATAGATGTGGCTCAATGTTTAACTAGAGAAATCGTATAATTCTACAACTAAAAATTATCAAATTTACCAATGGAGGGGCTAATGTAGGTACCACCTTGCGCAAGTTTTTTAATTGCCATGTTCAACTCTTCTGGTACGGCATCTTTCAATAAATAACCTTTGGCCCCAGCCTTGATCATGCCTTGTACAAATCGTTTGCCAGAATGAATCGAAAGCGCCAGTACCACAGCATCGGGATTGATAGCTAAAATTCGTTCTGTTGCTTCAATGCCATTTACGTCAGGCATATTGATATCCATCACAACAACATCAGGTTTCAGCCTCTCGGTAAGGTCAACTGCTTGCTGGCCATCTCTTGCTTCTCCAACAATTTCTATGTCTTCGTTCAATTGAAGTAGGAGACGAAGACCCGCAATAAATACCGGGTGATCATCAACAATGAGTATTTGTACTGGCATAGCAACTATCTTTTGATTGGCAAAAATAGGGTTATTTTCGTTCCGCTTCCTAATTTGGAATTGATATCCATAGATCCTCCAACATTTTGGATGCGCTCTTCAATACTGAAAAGACCAAAACCGGAATGCTTCGGATCTTTTAAGTCGCGGGTTCTATCCATTCCAATACCATTATCTTCCACTCCTGTCTCTTATACACATCTCCGAGCCCACGAGACCGAGGCTGATATCGCATGCC
>CAWZYX010000195.1:0-3359 GCA_963966315.1 uncultured Winogradskyella sp.
ATTCAGAACCTGACCATTCGTATAAACCACTTCAGGTGAATTTGGATCAAGAAGGAGGTAAATATATTAGGTTTATCACCTGGCACCAAATGTGGCTGCAAGCTGGTTCTGAGCAAAAAGGACCAAAGTTCTCCATTAGAAGATCTCGGGTCCTGGCCTATGCGCAGATTTCTCCAAAATTCCTGATTCTTACCCATTTTGGTTTGAATAATCTCACAGCTGAAAGACTTACGGCAAATCCTAATTCTCAACAAGACAATCAGAGCAGCCTCTTATTTCTTCATGATGCCTGGGCCGAATTCATGGTGGTAGATAAGAAATTGTACATCGGTTCAGGCCTTCATTATTGGAATGGCATTTCAAGGTTAACTAATCAAAGTACGCTTAATATGATGACCCTCGATAATCCCGGAGGGATGGTAGGTGCTTCTATTTCAGATGTTTTACTCTTTCCATGGAACAACATCACAACTAGTGATCAATTTGCGCGGCATTTAGGGATTTATGCAAAAGGATCCTTAGGAAAATTTCATTACCGAGTCTCAGCTAATAACGCTCGAAATAATATAGGCGAATTAGGTCCGGAACCGTCCTATCAGGTCGATAATAGTGTTGGTACTGGAACTTGGAATTACGCTGGTTATTTTAAATATGATTTGTTTGATAAAGAGTCTGATAAGCTGCCTTATATGGTTGGTACTTATCTCGGTAAAAAGAAAGTACTCAGTATCGGTGCAGGATTCTTCTATCATCCAGACGCCCTGGCGGTGAACACCTTAGATAACAGGGAGTCTGTAGCGCATTGGGCTATCGATGCTTTTTATGATGCACCTTTGAATGATGCCTTGGCTATAAGTGCTCTGGGTGCTTATTACAATTTTAAATACGGTGATACGCCTGGTGCGCCTGGTGGCTCACTGGTACCCTCTTCAGGATCAATCATCCATGGTCAATTAGGGTTATTGTTCAGAGACCTCAAACTCATGCCATATCTGAAATACAATAACCAGGCACTTGATTTTACACCTAATAATGCCAGTGAACTTGGTATTGGATTAAACTACTTTATCAATGGCCATTTTGCCAAGCTTACAGCAGAGTATCTAACCGGTAAATCCGGCGCAATGGGTGCGGAAAACAGAAATGTCTTCACCCTGCAAGCACATATATTCTTATAAAAACTAACACCTATGTCAGATCATAAAAACAATGCAACTGCTTATTGGAAGGAAAATGTAAAATACCTATCCATTCTTCTGGTCATTTGGTTCCTGGTATCCTATGGCTGTGGTATCCTTTTTAAAGATGCTTTAAATGAAATTAGACTTGGAGGGTTTAAACTGGGTTTCTGGTTTGCTCAACAAGGTTCTATTTACGTCTTCGTAATCCTAATCTTCGTTTACGTGAGAATAATGAATAAACTCGACAAAAAATACGGTTTCGACGAATAGTCCTAACTAATAACCTAAAAAACATAGAAATTATGAGTGTACAAGTATGGACTTGGATATTAGTTGGTGTGACTTTCGCGCTGTATTTTGGAATAGCAATCTGGGCCAGAGCAGGCTCTACTAAAGATTTTTACGTTGCCGGAGGAGGGGTTTCTCCACTAGCAAATGGGATGGCCACAGCAGCTGACTGGATGAGTGCAGCCTCGTTTATATCAATGGCTGGAATCATCTCTTTTACCGGATATGATGGCTCCGTTTATCTCATGGGTTGGACTGGTGGTTATGTATTATTAGCCCTTTTACTTGCGCCCTATCTAAGGAAGTTTGGGAAGTTTACGGTTCCTGATTTCATCGGGGATCGGTATTATTCAAACGTTGCCAGAACGGTTGCGGTGATCTGTGCCTTAATTGTGTCTTTCACCTATGTAGCCGGGCAAATGCGCGGTGTTGGAGTGGTATTTTCTCAATTTTTACAGGTAGACATCACTCTGGGTGTGGTTATTGGTATGGCGGTTGTTTTGACATTTGCCTTTTTGGGTGGAATGAAAGGGATTACCTATACCCAGGTAGCTCAGTACTGTGTATTGATCTTTGCGTTTATGGTACCGGCCTTCTTTATTTCTATTCAAATGACAGGAAATATCATTCCGCAGATTGGAATGGGCGGAACAGTAGAAGATGGTACATTTCTGCTTGATAAACTCGATGCTTTGCATACCGAATTAGGTTTCAATGAATATACCGATGGTACCAAATCCACATGGGACGTTTTTGCCATCACTTTGGCTTTAATGGTTGGGACCGCCGGATTACCTCATGTGATTGTGCGTTTTTTCACTGTTCCAAAAGTAAAAGATGCTCGTAAATCAGCCGGATATGCCCTTTTGCTTATTGCAATCCTTTATACTACGGCACCCGCCATAGCGGTATTCGCTAGAACTAATTTGATCGAGACGGTTAGAGATACTGAATACTCAGAAGTACCGGGATGGTTTAAAAACTGGGAAGATACAGGCCTTATTGCCTGGACGGACAAGAATGAAGACGGTAAGATACAGTACGTGGCTGGTCCATCAATTGTTGGTAAGAAGCCTGTCTTTAATGAAGAAAGAGGAGCAAGTGGCGAGAGAACCATTTCTAATTTTTCAGAAGGGAATAATGAATTGTATGTAGACCGCGATATAATGGTATTGGCCAATCCTGAAATTGCCAAACTACCTAATTGGGTAATTGCTTTAGTGGCAGCTGGGGGTCTCGCTGCGGCACTATCTACGGCTGCAGGCTTACTTCTCGTGATTTCGACTTCTATTTCTCATGACCTGATCAAAAAACAGATCAAACCAGACATTTCGGATAAAGGGGAGTTAATGTGGGCAAGAATAGCCATTGTAGGTGCTGTTATGATCGCCGGTTACTTTGGTATTAATCCTCCTGGTTTCGTCGCAGCCGTAGTAGCTCTTGCTTTTGGTTTAGCGGCTGCCTCGTTCTTCCCGGCCATTATTCTGGGAATATTTGATAAACGTATGAACAAGGAAGGTGCAATAGCCGGAATGATCGTGGGTATAACATTAATGTTGTTCTACATGATGAAGTTTAAACTGGATTTCTTTGGTGGAGGGACTAAAGAAGACTGGTGGTTCGATACTTCACCGGAAGGTTTTGGAACGATTGCCATGCTCGTTAATGTGGTTATTTCTGTAGTCGTCTCTAGAATGACAGCAGCACCACCTCAACATGTTCAGGAAATTGTGGAAAATATAAGAATCCCGTCTGGTGCGGGCGAAGCACAGTCTCATTAATTGATTAATAGTTATATTTAGTTTTATTTAGCGCTAACAGTACTGCATTTTTGCAGTACTGTTTTCGTCTTATACTATTTAAAGATGAAAAAACGACATGAACAGAAAC
>CAWZYX010000196.1:0-3212 GCA_963966315.1 uncultured Winogradskyella sp.
AGAGAAAGCACTACTTGAAAAATCTGAAGAGTATCAGAAAAAGATTGAGGAACGCTTGGTAAAGGCGTACCATCGCATCAGAAGCAATGTCAAGAATGGTTTGGCGGTTGTTCCTGTGGAACGTGGAGCCTCAGGAGGATCCTTTTTCACCATCCCTCCTCAGGTTCAGGTAGAGATTGCTTCACGTAAAAAGGTGATTACCGACGAGCACAGTGGTAGAATACTAGTGGATGCAGAACTAGCTGAAGAAGAAAAAACAAAAATGGAAAAGCTTTTTGCTAAGTTGAGCTAATAACTTAACGGCATTAAGTTGATTAAATTTATAGGGATCAATCAAAAAAAGGTCTTCCAATTGGAAGACCTTTTTATTTATAAGGAATACGGTTTATTATTCAGAGGCCTCATTACCTTCGTCTGAAGAGGTATCGGGTACTGTTACCGGTACTTCGGTGGTGTCTTCATTATCAAGGGCCTTAGAATCTACAGAACCTCCTGCTCCCTGAATAGTAACGTTAGACAACAGTATCAAGGCAATTAACAAAGTGGCCAGAACCCAGGTACTCTTATCTAAGAAGTCCCCTGTCTGCTTTACACCACCAATTTGCTGGTTTCCACCACCACCAAATGAGGAGGACAAACCACCACCTTTAGGATTTTGAACCATGATGACAACCACCAGGAAAAACGCCACGAGTACTATTAAGATTAAAAAAATGGTAAACTTAGTCATACGATTAGGTATTGTGCGATTGTAATTTCTCTACCGCTTTAATTTGGTCTGCAAAGAAAGTACTTTTTTCTGGATATTTCAAACTTAAAATCTTGTATGATTGAATGGCTTTGTGATAGTTTTTTTGTTCCAGATAAATACGTGCTAGCGTCTCTGTCATCAAGGCTTCATCTTTCCACGACTCTTCAGTGGATCTCGGAACAGGAGGGGGTTGTTCCGCAGGAACGATCTTAGGGTTCTCTGCAATGAATTTATCGATCAGTCCCAGTTTAGAGCTAAGGGGTGTTTGTTTCTCAGCTTTCTGGGAGGTTTTGGTCTCCTCTATGCTGCGTTCAATAGGTTTGAAATCGGTAATCTTTAACCATTCCGTGAAAGAGTGTGTTTCGTTCTGGTCAAATTCCAGAGGCTTTCCTATCTGTAGCTGCTCCTCTGGCTGGATATTATCAACATCAACACCGAGTATAGGCTGCTCCTCTGGTCCAACCTCGGCAACCGGAGGTTCTGTCTCCTTTCGCTCAAACAACTCCGGGTCCAGAACGCCTTCTGTGCTCTGAATGTATGTTTTCAGGGCCTCGTCAATTAAAACACTCTTGTTTACAGAGATATCATCCACCTCCATTAAGTCCAAGCCCTTGAGATATTCGGTGTTTTGCTTAATGTTTTCTGAAATGGCGTTCTGATTGAATACCTCGGAGGTAATATAGTCAAACAGCACGCTTCTGTCTGTGGTATAGGCAGCTGTTTTTTTAAGCGCTGTATTGTACTTAAAACTATCTGTATTTTTTAGGCCTTTTAGATATAGAGCTCTGGCAGATTGAAAGTAGGGGTATCGTTCAACCACGGATTTGAGATCGGCGATCTGCTGGGCCGTCATCTGTTCAGGACCTTCGAGTAAGGAATTGTAATCCGCTTTATTCATCTACCAATTTGCCAGAGAGGCATTAAAAATATCCAGTGTTAGTCGTTCATATATTGTTTCAATGGCCACATCTTTTGTGGTGCCCACAAGCTGCTGATTGGCAGGGTAATCAAAAAAGAAGCTAAAGCGCCGTTCAAAATCTTTTTCTTCGTCTAATCTATTAAAATATCTCACATTAACACTGATGGTGAGACGGTTTTGTGCAGCACGCTGGTCTGCTGTTGCTGTCATGGGGGAAATTCGGTATTCGGTAATTTCACCTTCATAGGTGAGGTCTCCTCCCGAATTGACCAAACTGAGATTGGTCTGATTCTGAATTAGATCCTGAAGACTATTGGTAAACAGGATATCAATACCCGGTTCGATGAGTTGCGCATTATTGGGGAAAAAGTTTACCTGAAACGTTTTAGCAGCTCCTGTGTCTGCTCCCGTAAATGAGTAAGGCCCGCAGCCATTCAAAAGCACAAGGCTCATTGAAAGACAAATCGTGTAATATAGTTTTTTCATAAGTAAAATTATAAACGCAGTATTACAAGTCGTATTGTTTGATTTTGCGGTAAAGAGTGCGTTCGCTGATGCCTAGCTCCTGAGCTGCCAGTTTCCGTTTTCCATTGTGGCGTTCCAGCGATTTTTTAATTAGTTCCAGTTCCTTGTCCTGAAGCGATAGTGTTTCTTCCTCCTCTATTTCTTCAGCAAAATGATACTTGTCTTCCTGTGATGGCACGGGATGAGCCTGAGTGTGTTCGGGAATGGGAATCACTTCAAGATCCGGTGAAGGCGCTTTAAATTCAGTGCTATCGTCCTCTTCACCATAGATTTTTTGAATCAGCTCATCATGGCTTTCTCTAACGTCCTTGGTATTCCCACTTTTCATTAATTCTAGAGTGAGCTTTTTAAGATCGTTGAGATCACTCTTCATATCAAACAATACCTTGTACAGTATTTCACGTTCGTTACTAAAATCACTTTCTTTCTTATTTTGAGCGACAGGGGCGGGAAGGTTCTGGCCTGAATCCGGTAAATAGCTCCTCAGTGTATCGGCATTGACGGTTCGGGATTGCTCTAGTACTGAAAGTTGTTCTGCAATGTTCCTCAGCTGACGAATATTACCGTTCCATCGGTATTTTTGAAGTAAAGCAATACCATCTTCCGTGAGCTTAATAGTGGGCATTTTGTACTTCAATGCAAAATCGCTGGCAAATTTTCTGAACAAGAGGTGTATGTCGCCATGCCTATCTCTTAAAGGAGGCAGGTGGATTTCAACAGTACTGAGGCGGTAATACAGGTCTTCTCTGAACTTTTCTTTCTTAATAGCTTCAAACATGTTCATGTTGGTCGCTGCTACAATGCGTACATCTGTCTTTTGCACTTTGCTGGAACCTACCTTTAAAAACTCTCCGTTTTCAAGGACACGCAGCAGTCGTACCTGAGTGGTGAGCGGAAGTTCTCCCACCTCATCCAGAAAAATGGTACCTCCATCTGCCACTTCAAAATACCCCGAACGCGTTTGAGTGGCGCCGGTAAAGGCTCCTTTTTCATGTCCAAATAATTCACTGTCAATGG
>CAWZYX010000197.1:0-3123 GCA_963966315.1 uncultured Winogradskyella sp.
GTTTTATTGCCCTGCCTGACTGAATGCAAGTGCTGAACACCATATAACTGCGACCGATGATTTATTGTAGTCCAACAGTTGAATCCTTACCTTTTTCTTTTCAACTGAAATATTCCAATGAAAAGAAAAAAGGGGCTATTTTTAGGGTGTGCTTATACGGAGTACAAATGTTCTTGAGAGAGTGAAATAGAGCTGCAAATGGGTATTAGAAGGAGTGTCTGGGAGTTTACAACTTCCTCTATAATGGGAAAGAATTACAAAGTGATCTGGGCTTAAACCTGTATGATTTTGATACAAGGTTTCATGATCCTGCTATTGGAAGGTTTGGTACAATTGATTTGCTTTCCGAGGATTATTCTTTTCAAACGCCATACGCATATGCTGTGAACAACCCAATTAGATTTATTGAATTTCAGGGAATGGGACCTGGAAATCCATATGGAACTGGTAATCCTTTAGGTGTTATAGCTGAAGGATTTAGACAGGTGTTTGATGCGGGGGCATCTATGTTTACTGCTACTGCCGATTTCTTTATGAATATCACAAGGACAGATAAATTAGCATCAACAGGGAATACTACTATATCTGAAACATCGAGTACAAAAACTTCAGTATCCATAAATGCTGATTTTTCAGATGTATTTAATCCTTCTGCAAATAATACGGTAACACTTCCTGAGGTTTTTAAATTTGATTTTAAAACTACTCAAACAGCTACAACTACAATAAAAAATACTACAACAATAGAAGGTGTCCCTATCAATACTTCATTGAGTACAACTTTAAACGCAACAGATCAAAGTGTCACAAATACAGCTGAGGTAAGTGTAGGGATTGATAATGGGAATTTGCAAGCTAAAGGTTTTGTAAATGTAAGTAATACTCAACATTCAGATGGTTCTGAGACAAATAAAGCTGCTGCAGGAGCTAAATTGGAGGTGCCTGTTTATAAAGATTCAAAGAATACAATTAGTTTTGGGACACAATTTAAGGTTGAGCATGAGTTTCAAAAATAAACCAGTGATTCGCAATTCAATAAAATTTTTGATATTAATTGTATCCTTTTTTGGCTGCCAAAGTGATCAAATACAATACGAGTATGTTGTTTTCTATGAAGGGGATATTAAATTTTTGAGGGATCGGATAGAGAATGAATACAAGGATAAAATGGAAAAAGGAGAATTCCTGATCGATTCGCAAGAAGGAGATACTTTAAAGTCGGGATTATTTAGGAATGGTTTTAAAGTTGGAGAATGGAAGTATTGTTCGTCGAAAACCAAAACTATTAGCGTTAATTGGTTGAAGTATTCATCTAAAGATAATTTAGTTGAGACCAATTATCCTCAAGAATGGGATATTATTGAATCTAACTCGACACTTTTTCAGGCTGCGATTCCGTCAAATAGTTTGATAAAAGATGATAAATATTTTGTGATCCTTGAACACAATAAGCAGGATTTGGAAATTGATTTACAAGACTACTGGAATCTACTTAATAAGGAAACACATTCTTCGGATTCAGTTGAATCCCATATGTTTAGAAAGTTTTCTCGAGAGGATGGTGTTTTTTACCTTTCCACATATACGATAAAAAGAAACAGTGAGAGGTTATTTCTTATTAGTTTTCTTGGAGAATCTGAACAATCGATTTATGATATAACCTATTCCACATTAAAAGAGGATAAGGACAAGAACTATGTCATTTTACTGGATCTTATTCAAAGTTTAAGGGTTGAAGGGCAACGTTTTTTTACACCATTTGGGCAAAGTACGAAAATCACTAATTTGGAGTGGCCAATGGATACAGAAATCATTAGTTAATTCCAGTTGATATAGAAGTTAAAAACAAATATCTTGGCTCAAGCATAAAGCTTGGGTCATTTTTGCATTAGGAGGCTATAAGCTATTGCAGGTTATCTTTCATTTTTTTGTTGGAGATGGCCAGGTCGATCATTTTGAAAAGGGCATTTTTTTCATCCTCGCCTAAAGAGTCAATCAATTTTATTTTTTCCAGGAGGGGTAGGTTTATATCATCTTCGGCGTTATTGGATTGAAAGAATTCCGTAATAGACACTTCAAACACTTTAGCCAGCTGTTTGGAGTCTTCCGAAGGAGAGACTTCAAACTATAAATGAAAAGCAGGATCTGTGATCCGGTAAATGAAGGGGAATGAGTAAGAAAAAAAAGAAACCTAGCGAGAGCCGGGCTTTTTCATTGAATAATACTTTGAATTTTAGTTCTGGCCAGGAAGGCATCCAGGAGCGCAAAAACATGCTTTTTATCATCATCACTTAAGAGCTGGATATCCTTCAGTCGGTTAACGGTTTTTTTATCAAAAGTAGGTAAAGAGTTTTCATCAACCAGGTAATCTAAAGTCACCTCAAACACATCAGCAATTTTCTTGGCGGTCTCTACAGATGGCATGGCCTCATTGCGCTCATACTTTCCAATTGCCTCACGTGAAGCATTAACACTTTTGGCAAGGTCAGTTTGTGAAACTCCTTTGGTCTTTCTTAAAGATGCTATCCTATCCCCCAACTCGTCCTCGTTGGAGCCTAGCGGAAACGAGGATGTAGTGGAAGGGAGCATTTGTAATGCGGTATAAAAGTGAGAAGATAGAGTATAAAAGATCAAGAAGCCTTGGAGCAATCCAGGGCTTTTTCATTATACGCCACTCAGTGCACTAGAAAGTGAATCTTTCAATCTTTTTTTAGCAAAGAGTCCGTCGATAATATTGAATAATGAATTTTTTTCCTGATCGTCCAGCTGTTCGATGAGTTTGATTTTTTCCATAATGGTTTTATCGATGGAATTGATGTCTTTAAATATCTCATCAGACTGAAACAGTTCCGAAAGGCTTACACCAAGTGCTGCAGATATTTTTTCTACAGTGGAAACCGAAGGATCTGTTTTGCCTTTTTCGATTTTGGAATATTGTGAAGGATCCATGTCAATTGACAAAGCAACCTGTTTTTGAGAAAGCTTTTTAGCTTCCCTGACCATCTTTATGTTTTCTCCGATGCTCATAAATGGAAATATATATCTGTAAAAGTACCTAAAACAAGCATTTATATCAATAATTAAAATTTGATAGTCGTATAAATGGATTAATATATCTATTTT
>CAWZYX010000198.1:0-3023 GCA_963966315.1 uncultured Winogradskyella sp.
CCCTGGCGGGTAAAGGGGTGCACCTGGTGACCGTTAACGACTACCTTGCCAAGCGTGATAGCGCTTGGATGGCACCCATCTTTGAGTTTCACGGGCTCAGCGTGGACTGTATCGACCATCATCAACCCAACTCCGCAGCGCGGATCAAAGCCTATAACGCCGATATCACCTATGGGACCAATAACGAATTTGGTTTTGACTATCTGCGGGATAATATGGCCCACTCCCCGGACGATCTGGTACAGCGCCCACACCACTACGCTATAGTGGATGAGGTGGATTCGGTACTTGTGGATGATGCCCGTACACCCCTAATCATTTCAGGACCGGTACCCAAGGGCGACCAGCACGAATTTATTGAACTGAAACCCAAAGTGAGCCAGCTGGTGGAAGAGCAGCGGAAGTATCTGGTTGGCGTCCTGGCCGAAGCGAAAAAACTGATCGCCGAAGGAGATACCAAAGAAGGTGGCTTTAAATTACTGAGGGTCTACCGCGGGATCCCCAAAAACAAGGCACTGATCAAGTATTTAAGTGAGGAAGGCATCAAGCAGTTGCTTCAAAAAACCGAAAACTTCTACATGCAAGACAACAACAGGGAGATGCCTAAGGTGGATTCTGAACTGTATTACGTGATCGATGAGAAGAATAATCAGGTGGAACTCTCAGACAAGGGTGTGGAATTCTTATCAGGACAGGACGACCCTAATTTCTTTGTGATGCCCGAAATGGGGATGGAGATCGCCAAGATCGAAGGTCAGGGCCTAAGCCCTGAAGAAGAGGCCGAACTCAAGGAAGAGCTGTTTCGCGACTTTTCGGTGAAGTCTGAGCGCATCCATACCCTCAACCAGTTGTTGAAGGCCTATGCCCTGTTTGAAAAGGACATACAGTACGTGGTGATTGAAAATAAGGTGATGATTGTCGACGAGCAGACCGGACGGATCATGGACGGAAGACGCTATTCTGATGGCTTGCACCAGGCCATTGAAGCCAAGGAAAATGTGAAGATCGAAGATGCCACACAGACCTTTGCCACCATCACCCTACAGAATTACTTCCGAATGTACCGCAAACTATCGGGGATGACCGGTACGGCGGTGACCGAGGCCGGTGAGTTCTGGGAGATCTATAAACTGGATGTGGTAGAGATCCCAACCAATAAACCTATAGCGCGTGATGATCGGGATGACCTGGTTTACAAGACCAAGCGCGAAAAATACAACGCCGTGATCGATGAGGTGACTGCCCTTTCCAAGGCAGGTAGGCCGGTGCTGATCGGTACCACTTCGGTAGAGATCTCCGAGCTACTCGGGAAGATGCTGAACATTCGAAAAATACCTCATAACGTACTAAACGCCAAGCTTCATAAAAAAGAGGCAGATATCGTTGCAGAAGCGGGACGTCCTGGTCAGGTGACCATTGCCACCAACATGGCGGGTCGTGGAACGGATATCAAGATCTCTGATGAGGTGAAGGCCGCAGGAGGTCTGGCCATTATCGGTACGGAACGACACGATTCGAGGCGTGTAGACCGCCAGTTGCGCGGTAGAGCAGGTCGCCAGGGAGATCCCGGAAGTTCACAGTTCTACGTGTCGCTGGAGGACAACCTCATGCGTTTGTTTGGTAGTGAGCGTATTGCCAAGATGATGGACCGTATGGGTCTGCAGGAAGGAGAAGTGATACAGCATGGTATGATCTCCAAATCCATAGAGCGTGCCCAGAAGAAGGTAGAGGAAAATCAGTTTGGGATCAGGAAACGTCTGCTGGAGTACGACGATGTGATGAATGCCCAACGAGAGGTGGTGTATAAACGTCGCCGTCATGCTCTGGAGGGAGAACGTCTGCGAGTGGACCTGGCCAATATGATCTTTGACACCTCCGAAGGCATTGCCGAAACCAACAAAGCTGCCAGCGATTATAAGAACTTTGAGTTTGAACTGATTCGGTTCTTCTCTCTACCCTCGCCGATCACTGAAGAGGAGTTTAATGCCAAGAGCCCCCAGGAGATCACCAAGATCATATACAAGGCTGCCTTTGAGCACTATATAGAAAAGATGCAGCGCGCTGCTGACCTCGCCTATCCGGTCATTGAAAACGTGTATAAGAATCAGGGCGATCGATTCAAACGTATTGTGGTACCCTTCTCGGACGGCATCAAGAACCTCAATGTGGTGACCGATCTGAAGAAGTCCTACGAGACCAAAGGGAAGCAGCTGATCAATGACTTTGAGAAAAACATTACCCTGGCCATTGTGGATGACGCCTGGAAAACGCACCTGCGTAAAATGGACGAGCTCAAACAATCCGTTCAGCTGGCCGTACACGAACAGAAGGACCCCTTACTCATTTACAAATTTGAGGCCTTTGAATTGTTTAAGGGCATGATCGATCAAGTGAATAAAGATGTGATCTCCTTCCTGTTCAAAGGGGAGATCCCGCAGGAAACTGCCAACACCATACAGGAGGCCCGTGCCCGCCAGCGTGAAAAGGTGCAAACCTCTAAAGAGGAAATACCCAACCTGGACGAGCGTCAGGCTCAGAACAGAGCATCCTCCGGAAATAGCGGTAAATCGCGTGAGGTCGTGGAAACCATCGTTAGGGAACGCCCTAAAATAGGACGTAACGATCGGGTGACCATTAAGCATGTGATGAGTGGTGAGAACAAAACCCTCAAATACAAACAGGCCATCCCCTTACTGGATAAGGGCCAATGGGTGCTGGTGGATGAATAAAAGACAGCTTAAAAACCTGACCTGAAACGGTCGGGTTTTTTTATGCAGATTTCTTTTCTGATGCATTCGGAGAGTCACTCGATGTGACATAATTGATTTTAATCAAAAAGCATCATACATTGTCAGTTCGAGTGAATTTCTGCCAAGAAATTTGTATCGAGAACAATAGAGGGTTTACCATTCTCAAGACATCTCGATACAACGCTCGCTCTCTTCACGCCACTCGATGTGACAAGTAGGTTTCGATTAAAACTTCTTTTTTGCCAAATTCTTGAGGTCTTCAAACTTGTTATT
>CAWZYX010000199.1:0-2822 GCA_963966315.1 uncultured Winogradskyella sp.
TGGTGTTGAGATGTTCCGTAAGATCCTAAATCAGGGGGAAGCCGGTGATAATGCTGGTTTGCTACTGCGTGGTATTGATAAGGAAAGCATCAAGCGTGGTATGGTTATTTGTAAGCCTGGTTCGGTTAAGCCACACATGAAGTTCAAGTGTGAGGTGTACGTTCTTGGTAAAGACGAAGGTGGTCGTCACACACCCTTCTTCAACGGTTATCGCCCTCAGTTCTACTTCCGTACTACAGACGTAACAGGAGATGTGAATCTTCCTGAAGGAGTGGAAATGGTAATGCCTGGTGATAACGTTTCACTGGAAGTAAACCTGATCAACCCGATCGCTATGGAAAAAGGTCTGCGCTTCGCGATTCGCGAGGGTGGTCGTACCGTAGGTGCCGGACAGGTTACTGAGATTATTGATTAATCATACGGTTTTCATACCGTATTACATAAACGAAATAAGAAGATCAAGTTATTATAGCTTGGTCTTCTTTATACGGGCATAGCTCAGCTGGTAGAGCGACGGTCTCCAAAACCGTAGGCCGAGGGTTCGAATCCTTCTGCCCGTGCAACGAACTTGTGGAATGGAGGCCTGCTTTGTGTAGGTCATCAGACCGCAAAATTATAATTAGAACTGCGATGGATAGACTAGTATTATACGTAAAAGAAAGCTATAACGAGCTGCTGAACAAAGTGACCTGGCCTACCATGTCCAGTCTCACAAGTAGCACAATTGTAGTATTGATAGCTTCCCTGATTTTGGCGTTGATCATTTTTGTGATGGACCTGATCTCTAAAGGAGTGCTTGATTTTATCTATGACCTTTAACCTAAACGGATAGTTGGATGTCTGAAGAAAAGAAGTGGTATTCTCTGAGGGTAATTAGTGGAAAAGAGCGTAAAATTCGTGAACGTATTGAGAAGGAAATTCAAATCAATAAGTGGGAGGATTTTATCACCCAGGTATTGGTACCCACAGAGAAAGTCTACAAGATCAGAAATGGTAAAAAGGTCATCTCGGAAAGAAACATTCTTCCAGGGTATATATTGATCGAAGCGGTTCCTTCGAAATTTTCAGGAGAAATGATCAATGCCATTGCCAACATTCCTAACGTCATTCACTTTCTGGGTAAAAGTAATCCGGTACCGATGCGGCCCGCGGAGGCTAATCGGATGCTCGGTAAGGTAGATGAGTCTCAGGATTCAGGTGAAGCACTGATTGAGCCATACATCGTTGGGGAGACCGTCAAAATCATAGATGGCCCTTTCAGCGAGTTTGTCGGAGATATTCAGGAAGTGAACGAGGAGAAGAAGAAGCTCAAGGTGATCGTAAAGATCTTCGGAAGAGGTACAGAAGTGGAATTGAACTTCATGCAAGTAGAGAAAACATCCTAGTGTAATATATATTGAGGTTGCTTTAGTTCCTTACGGATGCTTCCCTAAAGTGACGAAAGTTAAGTTTTTGCGTAAAAAATAACGAAATGGCAAAGGAAATTGAAACGTATGTAAAGCTTCAGGTGCGCGGTGGCCAGGCGAACCCTGCCCCTCCGGTAGGTCCTGCCTTGGGTGCCAAAGGCCTTAATATAATGGAGTTTTGCAAAAGATTTAACGCGAAAACGCAGGATCAGCCAGGCAAATTGCTGCCGGTTGTGATTACCGTTTTTAAAGATAAATCTTTCGAGTTTATTGTAAAAACACCTCCTGCGGCCGTACAACTCCTGGAAGCAGCGAAGCTGAAAAAAGGTTCTGATGAGTCCAACCGTAATAAAGTGGGCTCCGTTACCTGGGATCAGGTAAAGGCGATTGTCGAAAACAAGATGCCGGACCTCAACTGCTTCACTGTAGAGTCTGGTATGAAGATGGTGGCTGGTACGGCTAGAAGCATGGGGATCAATGTCAAAGGTACTCCTCCCTGGGAGGGCGAAAGTGCCAGCGACAGTTAATAAAATTATCTAACAGGGAGTTTCTGCTCAGACAGAAACGTTAGTACCTTAAATTTGAATTGCAATGGCAAAAGTTGGAAAAAAAAGAGCAGCAGCCAATGCTAAGGTCGATGCAGGTCAAACTTACTCTCTTCTCGATGCTATGTCTTTGGTGAAGGAAGTGAACACAACCAAATTCGATGCTTCTGTTGATCTGCACATCCGCTTGGGGGTAGATCCTCGGCAAGCCGACCAGGCGCTGAGAGGAACGGTGAGCCTTCCTCACGGTACCGGTAAGTCGAAAAGAGTATTGGTTTTCTGTACTCCCGATAAAGAAGAAGAAGCGAAAGCTGCAGGAGCCGATTATGTCGGGCTGGATGAATTTATTCAAAAGATTCAGGATGGCTGGACAGACGTAGACGTGGTGATCGCTATGCCGCAGGTCATGGCGAAGGTGGGACGGATCGGACGGGTACTGGGTCCTCGCGGACTGATGCCTAACCCCAAAACGGGTACAGTGACACCCAACGTAGGCGATGCTGTAGCTGAAGTGAAAAAAGGAAAGATTTCCTTCCGTGTTGATAAATATGGTATTATTCACTCTTCTGTCGGCCGCGTTTCTTTCGAGGCTGAAAAGCTGAAAGACAACGCCAATGAATTGCTTACAACGCTGTTGCGGATGAAGCCGTCTACTGCCAAGGGTATTTACATGAGATCGGTCACAGTGGCCAGTACCATGAGCCCGGGCATTAAAGTAGATGTTAAATCTCTTCGTTAACCTATAAAAAGAATGTGGTAATGAAAAAAGCACAAAAAGCACTGGTAATCGAGGAGTTGGCCGAAAAATTGAAAGAATCGAAGTTTTTTTATCTCACAGACCCCTCCACTCTGGATGTGGCTGCTACCAATG
>CAWZYX010000200.1:0-2818 GCA_963966315.1 uncultured Winogradskyella sp.
TTTCAATCCAAAAATATTTTTCAGGACTGTGATTATAAGTTTTCATTAAACAAGTTCAGTCGCTTTAACCAGGCCGTTCTCCGCTCCAGGAGAAATACATCGATTAATAAAAACAGGATACCAAGCGCGAGAAACCACTGAAACTGATCTTTGAAATCAGCGATCTGTTTGGTCTCAAACTCTGCTTTATCTGTTTTCTCCAGGATCTCCTTGATGGTCGTGACTACCTCGCCGGTGTTTGTTCCATTGATGTAGTTCCCATTGGCCTTTGCCGCGATATCGCGAAGAACTTCTTCATTGAGTTTGGTGATGACGGTCTCTCCCTCATTGTCCTTTTTGTAGTTCAAAACAATTCCATTTCTTTTTATAGGAATAGGGCCGCCTTTGGGATCGCCCACACCAATGGTAAAAATCCTAATGCCTTGCTCTGCGGCTTCTTCAGCAGCATCGGTAGCTTCATTCTCATGGTCCTCACCGTCTGAGATGATGATGAGTATCCTATTGGTTTGTTCTTCATCATTGTAATAGGTCTTGGCAAGTTCAATGGCTTCATGGATGGCTGTCCCCTGAGAAGAGAGCATGTCTGTATTGATGTTCTGAAGAAACATTTTGGCCGATGCGTAATCTGTGGTAATTGGCAATTGCGGAAAAGCACTCCCCGCATAGGCAATAATACCAATACGATCACTTGCCAGATTATTGACGATCTGGGTAACCAATTGCTTCGACTTTTCAAGTCTGTTGGGTGCGATATCTTCCGCCAACATACTCTTGGACACATCAATAGCAAAAACGATGTCTACCCCCTGACTCCTTACCGTTTCCAGTTTGGTTCCTATCTTAGGATTCACCAAAGCCAGTGACAGACATGCAAAAGCAACAGATAGCACAAGTACCTTGAGAAGACTTTTAAACACCGATTGATTAGGTGCCAAACGCCTTAGTAATTCTCTGTCTGCAAACTTTTTTTGGGTGCGTTTACGCCAAATCTGAACAAGCGTAAACAGGACCAGTAAAAAGGGTATTACCAGTAGTGTCCAAAACCATATTTTTTCGTCTAGTCTAAACAAAACTTCTAAAAATCGTATGTTTTAAAATAAATTCTAACAATAATAAAAAGGCTGCAAGGAGCACCAAAGGGCGATATTTTTCCTCATAATTATAGAATTTGCGTTCTTCCACCTCGGTCTTCTCAAGTTTATTGATCTCATTGTAAATTTCTTCCAATTTCTCATTATTTGTGGCTCTAAAATAAAGGCCTCCCGTAGCCTCTGCAATCTCTTTGAGCAGGTCTTCGTCGATCTCTACCTGAACCCTTCCATACTGAAAACTTCCATCCCGTCTGATCCCAATAGGGGATAAGGCCATTCCATTGGTCCCCAAACCGATGGTATAGGTTTTAATCCCGTATTCCACAGCCAGTTCACTGGCTATTTTGGGATCGATAAATCCTGCATTGTTCACACCATCCGTGAGTAAAATAATTACTTTACTTTTTGCTTTGCTATCCTTTAACCGGTTGACGGAGGTAGCCAATCCCATTCCAATTGCAGTACCCCCCTCAATGATGGTGTTGTACTTTATATCTCTCATTGCTCGCAAAACGATATTTTTATCGCTGGTGATGGGTGTTTTGGTGTAGCTCTCTCCTGCATACTCCACAAGTCCGATGCGATCATTTGGGCGGTCTTTGATAAAATCCTCAGCCACTTCCTTCAAAGCTTCCAGACGATTGGGCAGAAGGTCTTTTGCCAGCATGCTGGCCGAAACATCTATGGCCATGACAATATCAATCCCTTTGGTGGTTTTAGTTCGGGTGGAGACATCCACCGTTCTGGGCCTGGCCAATGCTGTAATTAGAAGGGCCAGGGCTACCAAGCGCAAACCAAAAAGAACGTGTCTTAGTTTCCCCCAGATGGACCGCTGAATTTTAAAGCCATGAAGGGTGGACATTTTTAATTCGGAGGTCTGTCTTTTATTGGTAAGAACATACCAAAGCAGAGCCAACGGCAGTGCGAGCATTACCCAAAACAGTTCCTTATTTAAAAACTCTATATTCTCTAACATTATTCTTCCTCTTCTTCTGCATCGGGCACCAATTCAATGGAATTAATGACGCGCTCCGACAGTTGATCTAAATAATCGTCATTTTCCTTCCAGCTAAGGATGATCGTCTGATATACATTTTCCGAATTAAAGGTAAAGACAACATACTCCATAGGAATAGTGTCTCCATCATTTTTTAAGTTATAGTTTCCAAAAGATTTTAGTCCTTCAGCAGCATTGGGTGTAATGAACTGATCTCTTTTAACAATGATGTCCATTGCTCCGTCTCTCTCCAGTGATTTTATGGCATTTTCTGAGCTTTCCAGAATTTTAGAAGCTCTGTACTGTTCGTCCTTCATCTGCTCCTGTTCTTCCTGAGTAAGGTTGTAAGTCAGATTGCCAATCTCAATATAAAGGCCTGCCTTTTCAGAAATATATCGGAAGTTGGTACTCGAAAATATGGTTTCTTTGAGTTCTTCAGGAATTTCAATAACCTCTCTTTTGAGTACCTTGGGAGTTTCGATGAAAACAGGTGGAAATCCGTAGGCGCTTTCTACCCATTCCCCCTCTAGCAATTCAAGGCTCTCTTTTCCGGTGGCAGTATCGAACAAATAGGAGAACCCGTATTTTATACCGAGCCCCACAAGAGTAGCCACCATTAACACCCCTGAAATAGCCAGCGTGAGAATGATCTTTTTCTGTTTTTTGCGTTGTTCCTGTTCCTCGCGATAGCGTTGATCGAGCATTTTTTCTTCCTCAGACGGTTCGGGTA
>CAWZYX010000201.1:0-2767 GCA_963966315.1 uncultured Winogradskyella sp.
CCCTTGTATTGAATAGGAATAAAAGTGAAAAATAGCTTGGCTACGGGTCAGTAGAAACTGAAAGAAAGAATGTTGGCGGCTCATAAGGACGAAGGAGTTATGAGCCGCCAACATTTATAGCGCTCTTATCTTTGTATCAGGAATTTTTTGCTCAATATGTTTTTCCTGGTTCTCACACTTATGATATACATACCACTAGGATAGTTATCCGTATTTAATTGGTAGATATATTCATTTTGCAAATTAGCTGTGAATAATACCTGACCTCTCGTGCTCATCAATACAATCTGTTTTTCTTGATTAATGGCCTTTTCACCAAAAGTGATATTAGTGAAATTATTCACGATGGTAGGACGCAACGTAAACAAGGTGTTGTCTACGGTTAAACCATAGGTACTCGTGGCACTACAACTACCATCACTCACGCAGTTGCCAAAACAAGCCAGAATGGTCGTATCTGACAAGGTTGGAGGTAAAAAGCGGTCATTAAAGTTATTTGGTTCACCGCACTCTAGGCCTTCAAGGTCCTCTTTACAGCTATATTCCCCACAATTGCCGTTGGTGAAAGTATAGAAGCTGGAAAAACCCACAGCTTTTCTAACGGTGATGGTATAGATTCCGTCACCATCCGGATCGACCATAGGGTTGTCGCCAGGATCTCCAAAATTACCACCTCCAGCTATAAAAATTCCAGACGGGTCAGGTTCAATCGTTGCGGTATTTAATTGAAACGTAATGTCGATGGAATCCGTCACGATCGTACAACTGCCATCACTGTCGCAAGTGCCAAAACAAGCCCTAACAATCGTATCTGACATAACAGGGGGTAGGTTACGATCATTAAAATTGTTAGGATCTCCACAAGGTAAACCCGTAAGATTCTCTTTACAGCTGTAGTCCGGACAGTTGCCATTGGTGAAAGTATAAAAACTGGTAAAACCAACAGGTTGCCTTACGGTAATGGTATAGATTCCGTCACCATCCGGATCGACCATAGGGTTGTCGCCAGGATCTCCAAAATTACCACCACCAGCTATAAAAATCCCTCCGGGATCGGGAGTAATCGTTGCGGTATTTAATTCAAAAGTAATATCGATAGAATCTGTGGCGATCGTAGTGCAACTTCCATCACTATTGCAAGTCTCCCAACAAGTCCTAATAGTTGTGTCTGCCATGACAGGAGGTAAAAAGCGATCATTAAAATTGCCAGGATTAGCACAAGGCAAACCTCCAATGTTTTCTTTACATTGAAAATCAGTACAGGCGCCATTGAAATAAGAATAAAAACTGGTAAAACCCACAGGCTTTCTGATAACAGTAGTATAAATCCCATCGCCATCCGGGTCCGTCAATTCGTTGTCCCCTGGAATGCCAAAGCCTTCTCCCCCGGCAATATATAATCCTGTTGGATCGACTGATTGAAGTGTTTCAGCATTCAGCTCTATGGTAATATCAACCGAATCGGTAACGGCTGTGCAACTTCCATCATCAGCGCAGAGTCCAAAACAAGCTAAAATAGTGGTGTCGGACATGACAGGAGGTAAAAAACGATCATTAAAATTGAAGGGGTCACCACAAGGAAGGGTAGCTAAATTTTCTTTACAACTAAAGTCACCGCAGTTACCATTAGTGAAAGTATAAAAACTGGAAAACCCTTGCTCTCTTTGGATAGTTATGGTATAAATGCCATCGCCATCTGGATCAGTCAATTGGTTATCACCTGGAACGCCAAATCCAGAACCACCGGCAATAAATATTCCTGTAGGGTCAGGTGTAATGGTTTCAGTATTTAACTGAAAAGTAATATTGACCTGAGAAAAAGCGAATGAATAGGTTAGAATAAGGATGAATAAGGGTAAAATTTTCCTTTTCATGATGTGCGTTTTTGTTTATAAAATTTTCGTAAGGTTAAAACAATGTAGTTCTAACTTAGAATTAGATGGCACCCAGATTATGGGTGCCAGGCAATTGGTTTATTATCAAAGCTCTCTGACAGCTATGTTATCAATGCTTACTCCTTCAGCTCCAAAATCTGCCCCTCCTGCTCTAATGACCAGGTAGGCCGTTACGGCTTGGGGAAACTCAAATGTTCCATCACCTCCACCATTACTGCAAGTAAGTTCTGTAAATACTCCGCTAAATGCATCGCTTCCGCAGCCATCCCAGGTATTTAATCCTAACCTTATTCCCCCATCATTATAGTCTACGCCATCCACAGGAGCAGTTGTACCCATATAAACTTCAAACCAACAATCTGACATTCCACTTCCTGAAATATCCATGTTGATTTGGTAGGTTGTATTGGCTTCAATATCAATGGCTTGATAAATGCCAACATGCCCCCAGCTTCCTCCGGACCAGGTGGCTGTACCATTTTCAAGTTTTACTTCTGCTCCGCCTGAAATTTGTAGTATTGACCAGAATTCATCATCATTATCAAACTCTCCGTTCTTAACGAGATTCGGGCCAATAATGTCTTGGGCAATAGAAACAGTTTGAATGTTTTCGGCAGTACCTCCTTCAGTGAAAATTTTAAATCTGACCTTGTAATCACCTGCAAGAAAATAAATTTTTTCTGCTTGTGTTCCTTCTGCTGAAGTATTATCTCCAAAGGACCAATGGGTATACCAGGTTTCGATACTGGGTGCTGCCTTGAAAAGAACTCTGTTGGGATTTTCAGGGTCCAAAGTGTAGCTGAAGGCAGCATCTTCACTTGTTGGTGCAACAGTGATTTCATCGTCCCCACTTGTAGAACATGCAAGCATTG
>CAWZYX010000202.1:0-2633 GCA_963966315.1 uncultured Winogradskyella sp.
GTCTGATGACTAATATCAATTTGTCCCTGCGCATATTTATCCAGCCACAATTTTTTGAATGGAGTGAACACTTTATATGGTGTGCCGTCTTGCTTCAAGAGCTCTTTGCCTTCAAAAATGATTTGATCCTTAAAGAGGTGTAATTTGACATCAATCTTTGACAATAAGTTCGATATCAAACAGTCTCTTGCTATGGTTTTTGGCTCATAATCCCTGTTAGCAAAAACAGCTCGTACATTGTATTTTTTTTGAAGCTCAACGAATGCATTTTCTGGTTTATCGTGAAAAACCAACAGCGTTGATTCGTATGATTCCAGGGCATTTTTAATTTTTCGCACTTCCTCTAAAATGAACTGAACACGCGCATCTTGATTTGATTCCAGAGCATTGAGAATGTCCGGATCAAAAATAAAAACCGGAAGTACTGGATACGGAGAGTTAAGTGCTTCAACTAGTGCTGTGTTGTCCTCAAGTCGTAGATCCCTTCGAAACCAGAAAATTGAAACTGCGCTTTTTTGCTTCATGCACTAACAACCATCTTATTTTTATTATGTTTTGATTCAGAATTGATTCAGGGAGTCAGGGGCTTGAGAAATGCCTTCATTGCTTTGCTCTACTTCTTGGATTTCGGAATCTTCGTTAGGGACTGATCTTATTTTGGCTCTTGTGTTCGAGAATATTTGCTTTATTTCATCAAAACTTTTCGTATGCATCAGGCTAAATCCGGCGGTCTGGGTCGATTGATTAACTGTTGGGTTCAAGGTGTTATAATTGGTTTTATTATAGATTTTTACGCGCAGCTTGCCATCCGCAGACAGCAGGTACTCAACAGACCAATCACCGAGAATGCTTTCAACGCTTGGTCCAGTGGTCTGATCTGTAAGTCCTCCATCGCGTGTGACGCGCAATCGGCCATCAAGGAAAGAATAACTCATCCTGAGCTGGAAAGTATTGAATGCTTCATTGTCCAGAGTGCCTAAATCCACATCGAGTACCAGATTTTCATCAAACTGTGTCACCCAATAACTAATCTGGTTAGAAATAAATTCACTTACACTCTTTTCGACCGAACCACCTACTGCATTAAATGCATTTTCATCAGAGAATCTTTTTAAGATGATCAAACTAAATACCTGACGCTTTAATTCCTGTTCATCTGAGGCCAGCATGTTCTTAAAAGCTGTCATCTGGGTTTCTATTGATACTCCCTGATAAGTGGCATTTTTAGGATAGTCTTCCACCTCAATGCCAAATTCAATTTCTGGATACATGAGGTTGCCCTTGATATCCAGCAGGACTTTAGCCGGATACTTCCTGTTCAATTCCGGGGCAATGGTCACGTCCGGTTCTTCAGTTCCGATGGGAGTTAATATGGGAAGCAATGAGGCGAGCTGCTCATAATTTGCCTGAATGTCAAGAATGGCTTCATAGGGGTCTCCGATCCAGGAGATATTGCTACCAGGCTCTATCTGAAATTCCTTATTAATGATGTTGTAGAGCGTAAAATTATAACCGCCTTCCGATATCTCGTAATCGCCAAACATGTTAAAATCTCCCTTCGTATCAATTTGCAGGTTTAGTTTGCCATTGCCACGTCCCCGAATGATGTCACCGGCAGTGAGATCGAAAATTATTTCGCAATAGGCATCTGGTGTTATTTCCAGGTCCAGATTTAGGTTGATGCCATTCAGATCTACCTTGCCTGCATCTTTTCTTGTGCTGAGGGCCAAAGTATCTTTTACAGAAATAAAATTTATAAAATCTTCCTGAACCACCTCATCGCTCCCCTCCAGAGGTATAAAAAACCTGGTACCTCTGTTAGAAATAGCGTTTGCAGTGATATTAAATACTTTTTCTTTACCAAAAATCTTCAAATCACCTGTAGCAATGGCAGTACCGTAATAAAGCGAATTGTCTTTAGCCGTCGTATTCAGCACAAGAAAATTGTTTAATTCTCCACTAAAGTCAAATCCCAGTTCCCTAAATCCATTGTGCGTGATTCGACCGGCGATGGTACCGTTGTTGCCCTGCGCATCGGTCAATATGAAATTTCTGAAGTCGATGTGGTTTTTGTCAAAACTCAAAAGGCCGTCTAGCGCATAGTGGGTGTTCAGGTAATCGAGCGTGAATTCTGCATCTCTGGTAGCACCGGTGCCAACGATGTACGGGCTACTTAGCGGACCTGTGATTTTCAATTTCCCATCCAGGCTGCCGGTTACATCTGATATAAAGTCTTCAAAAAATGGTTCGATCAGGTTGAGGTTGGCGTTAGTTAATGACGCATTGAGGTCGAGCTGTTCCTCGCTCATTGCTGGCACCACTGTTCCTTCTACCAACACTGTTTGTAATCCATTTCGATGGACGCTGACATTGACATCAAAGTGCTCGCTAACGTTGTCGTATTCTGAAAATGCAATGATATTGCCAACCAGAAACTCATTAATTGTCAGATCTCTGATGTTAATTCTGCTGTTAATTTGTTTTTGTTTGAAATAGTCTTTTACATCCATGAACCCATTAAATACGCCATCCATTCGCTTATTGATCAGTGGTTAAGGTTTTCAACGTCAAAGTTTTTTATGGAAATAAACAGGTTTTTATCCGGATCTTCCGACAGAACTCCATTGCTGTCT
>CAWZYX010000203.1:0-2602 GCA_963966315.1 uncultured Winogradskyella sp.
AGTAGATTTCTTAATGGTTTTCTTGATTTAATGACTATTTCATTCTTATCGCGATTGGGAAGAAGACCCATGCACTTTTTTGGATCTTTAGGAGTACTGATGTTAAGCATAGGTTTTGTTTTTGCACTGTATCTGGGTATTGATAAATTGTTTATCCATCTAGGTGGACGATTGATCACGGAGCGACCAGAATTCTTCATTGCCTTAACCACTATGATTTTGGGATCTCAGTTCTTTGTAGCTGGTTTCACAGGTGAACTGATACTCAGATCCAAAAACCAAAAGAAGCGATACGATATTGAAAGGGAGCTAAACGGATAGCTAACTAAAAAAGTGTGTCTGCCGTCCCATTTCATTACTTTTGCAGACAGTATAAAAAGAGTTTTTCATGAATTCAGAACTTCTAAAAAAGGTAGATGCCTGGTTAAGTCCAGCCTTTGATTCAGAAACACAAAGGACCATTGCTTATTTAAAAGAAAATGATTTAAAGACGCTTGAGGAAAGTTTTTATCAGGATCTTGAATTTGGAACAGGCGGTATGCGGGGTATTATGGGAGTTGGTACCAATCGAATTAACAAGTACACCCTTGGCAAGAACACTCAGGGATTAAGCCTTTATCTGAAGAGAGTATTCCCAGGAGAGCCACTTAAAGTGGCCATTGCATACGATTGCAGGCATAATAGCAAGGAACTGGCCAGTGTGGTGGCCAATGTTTTTTCGGCAAACGGCATCAAAGCATATTTATTTAAAGACCTGAGGCCAACACCCGAACTATCCTTCGCTGTAAAACACCTCAACTGTCACTGTGGGATCGTACTGACAGCGTCCCATAACCCCCCGGAATACAATGGGTATAAAGTCTACTGGCAGGATGGTGGGCAGTTAGTTCCCCCTCAGGACGCTGAAATAATCAGTGAGATTAATAAGGTGGCCTACGATGAAATTCTTTTTGAAGGCAACGAGAACCTTATTGAATTGATCGGTGAAGAGGTAGATACTGATTTTATTGAGCAGTCTGTTCAAAATGGTAGTTTCGATACCCCTCAGTTGGCAAAAGATGCTCTTGGAATTGTATTTACTTCTCTCCATGGAACGTCCATAACCACTATCCCGCCAACACTGGAAGCAGCAGGGTACAAAAATGTTCTAGTCGTTGAAGAACAAGCGCAGCCAGATGGTGATTTCCCTACGGTCCAATCGCCCAATCCGGAAGAACCTGCAGCATTGAAAATGGCCTTGGAACTTGCTGAGTCCAACGGAAGCGACATCGTTATAGGTACAGATCCTGATAGCGACAGACTGGGAATAGCAGTAAGAGACCTGAATAACAAATTGGTATTACTTAACGGAAATCAGACCATGCTTGTTATGACAAATTTTCTTTTAAAGCAATGGCAACAAGCAGGTAAACTAAAGGGAAAAGAGTTCATAGGAACCACTATCGTATCCACTCCCATGATGTCTGTCTTGGCTGAAGCCTATGAAACAGAGATAAAAATTGGTTTAACAGGGTTTAAATGGATCGCTAAAATGATCTTGGATTTCCCAGAACTGAATTTTATCGGTGGAGGCGAAGAGAGCTTTGGTTACATGGTAGGTGACTTTGTACGCGATAAAGATGCTGTGACCTCTACCCTACTGGCCTGTGAAATCGCTGCCCAGGCCAAGGCCAGAGGAAGTTCCTTTTACAGGGAACTGATCGACCTGTATTTAGAGTACGGTTTTTACAAAGAACGTTTGGTAAGCCTCACCAAAAAAGGCATCGAAGGCGCTCAAGAGATCAAGCAGATGATGATCGACGCCAGAGAGCACCCACGAACTGAATTCAATAATTCAAAGGTAGTACGAATTGAGGATTACCTTTTGTCCAGGGTCACTCATTTGCCGGAAGGCAATGAATCTACTTTAGATATCCCCAAATCTATTGTCCTTATCTACTACACTGAAGATGGAAGCAAAATTGCACTCCGACCAAGCGGAACAGAACCAAAAATTAAATTTTACATCAGTGTGAACACTAAGCTCAATAGTATTTCTGTTTTGAATGAAACGGAGCAACTCTTGGATAACCGGATCAATAAGATCCTTAGCGATTTGAATCTGTAGACCATGAAATACATGATCAACTTACTGAGGTACGCGATCCCATATAAAAAATTGGCGATTGGGCACATCATTTCAAACGTCTTTTATGCATTGTTCGGAGCCTTATCCTTTGTTGCACTCATCCCTATGCTTGACATCCTTTTTAAACCGCGGAATGAGAAATATGTTGCTCCTCAAAAACCAGTCTATGAAGGAATTTCCAATTTAAAGGATTACGGCAAAGACTATCTTGAATATCAAGTTAGCATGCTTGCAAAAGACGATTTACAACTAGCTTTACTTATTGTCATTGGTCTGATCATCACCCTGTTCCTCCTTAAAAATTTCTTTGGCTACATGGCCAACTACTTCATGGTCTTTCTAAGGAATGGTATTGTGAGAGACTTGCGTAATACAGTCTATCAAAAGACCATCGACCTGCCGCTATCGTATTTTTCCGAGCAACGCAAGGGAGATATTTTGTCACGTGTTACCAACGACATTTCCATTGTACAG
>CAWZYX010000204.1:0-2516 GCA_963966315.1 uncultured Winogradskyella sp.
CCGCAGCTACAGCAGCGAAAAGTACCGCTTTGGCTACCAGGGCCAGTTTGCCGAGCTAGATGAAGAAACCGGCTGGAATAGTTTTGAACTGAGGATGTGGGGGGCTGTGATTGGAAGATGGATAGAAATTGATCCTGCTAGGCAGTTTATGAGTCCGTATTTAGGGAAGGGAAATAGTCCGGTCAATGGTATTGATCCTGATGGAAGAGATTGGTTCACAAACGGGACTTGGACAATCTTTCAAAGAGGGCAATCTGAATTGTCAGCAAATGTATCAGAACAATATGGTGGTGGATTCATGAATATAGGAGCAGACAATATGTACAAGGAAAAGGGATTTTCAGGTGACTATTACATTTATGAGGCAGAGTGGTTCAACAATTGGATGTATGATCAAGGTTATGAAATCAAACCGGTTAATGTTCTGGAATACTACTATGATAAAACGATCCCATGGGCTACTATGGATTTGCAATATACGACATTAGACGGCGCAGAGAATTATCAGTTTGTTGAATCATGGACGTATACAAAAAAAGATTTTAGGTCAGAGACAATCCTCATAGAAGACTTAAATGTAATAAATAAGAACAATGGCATTCCGAATATTTATAAAAATAATATTGGAATTAGGAGAGTTAAATATCACGATTATCACAATGTTGAATCATTTGGAGAGGCTATTAGACATGCTAAAAAACTAGCTCAAACACATTTTTATTATTCATGGGACGATATGAAGAAAAGTAGTCCTGAATTACATAAATTACTTGCACCACATGCGAACCATTAAAATGTTTTTTTTATTTCAGTTCATAGTTTTTTCAGGTTGTTTAGAAATAATAAAGCCAAGGGTATATTATCATATTGAATTAAAAGAGTTTGACCCAATTTGTTATTCCCATTTTCCTGACTCGATGATTCTTAATATTGATGATGGAATTGAGGCAGAACTTCCAGCCTCTCTTAAATATACTGGAACATGTGGCGTAAGTCTCTTTGATCATACAGTTGATTCTGTTTTTTTATCTGTTCTTTTAAGTTCAAACTATATTCAGGTAGACGAAAATGTATTGGTTAGAAAAGATCTTGATCTTACCGATCATTCTAATGCTATTCATCGATTACCAAAACTTAGATTAACAAGATTTGAGGAAGCTAAAAAATTTGACCCTATCCTATTTGACAAAATGAAGTTCCTTATTATAGAAGAGAGGTTTGGACTTTTTATCGACGAATCTTATTATAAAAATGATAGTACCGAAGATATAAATCCTGAAAAACATGGGATGTATAAAGGATTTGGGTATAATAATGAAAGTCAGTTGTTTTTATACTGGTTTAGTATTTGGTAACCACCCAACTCCCCCACTAGGTGTAGTTTGTAACTACACCTAAGTATTGTGAGGTATAAAGGAGTAAAATGTAAAAGAATTATGACAATAATGAATGGGTGATAGTTATCAAATAAGAGATCAGACGAGAGCTTATTTTGCCACTTTTCAAGTTGTGGGGTGGGCTGATATTTTTAGTAGAAAATATTATCGAGATATAATCTTAGAAAGTTTTAGGTACTGTCGAGAGAGCAAAGGATTGTTACTCTTTGCATATGTGCAACCGCCTTGTAAACCCTCGCGCCCCAACTCGTCCTCGTTTGAGCGATAGCGGAAACGAGGATGAAATGGAACAGAGCTTTTGCGAAGCGGGGTAGAGATAGGAAGAACAAATAACAATGGGCAAAATAGTTACAAACTATCAAGCCATTAGGTCCTCGTTGCAAACGAGGACCAGCTGTTTGGAGTCTTCAGACTTCAAACAATGAATGAAGGATGGGATCTGTGATCCGGTCAGTGAGCAAGGGAGCATGAATTGAAGAAAAAGAAGTCAGAGACTTCAAGTTATCATAGAGAGTCTGCAGTGATTTACAATTGGCTTTTCAATAGGAAGTGAGCTGGTATATAGCCTTTTTAAATGGAGTTCATTTTAATATTAACAGAAAAATTTATAGAGAAACAGCCTTGGGAAAATCCAAGGCTTTTTTTTATTGAATCAACTTTATAAGTTCCAGAATTTCTTTATCGGAAAGGTTTTCCATGTCAGATTTGTCAAATATGGACAGAAGATAAACGGTATCGTTTTTATAGCCAGCTGCTAACGCAGTAAAAAAACTAACGCCCTTCGGTTGTTTCATTTTCATGAACGGTGCAAAGAATCATTGAACCCAGGGTCCGCTTTGACATTAGGGGATATTTTTCACACCGATGATAAAAACGTTTTACTTCGCCAAGTAATCGTCCATCATTTTAAGCTTTAAAAGGATGCTCCAACCGAACGCACCGGCCATTTTGGGCATTGGCGTTGTTAGAGGGCGGAAGGTGGCCAGGGCATCTATTTGGGGCCTAAAAGCCCTCTTTTTCCAATGAAGCTCATTCTTTCCTGCGAGCCGTTTTGCGAGTCCGAAGGAAGCCAGCCAGGAAAAGGACGTTAGGCCGTCTGGCTGTGATCCCGATAGGACA
>CAWZYX010000205.1:0-2463 GCA_963966315.1 uncultured Winogradskyella sp.
GTTGTGGAAGTTGCCACTATTGAAGCCTACTTCTACCCCTTGCCTGTTCGGTGTGGTCTGTACCAGTCCCCGGCTGTCCAGGTATTCTTTGCTTTTCCGGCTGGTCTTTACCCCGTTTTCATAATACTGGAAGGCTTTCGTTAGGATGGCGATCCGTTCAAGTGTATCTGATTCTTTGGGTTTCGGCTGGCCGTTGGTAGGTTGATATCCAGCCCATTCCTTTAGCTGCATTATCGCTTCATGGGTATTGACTTTCATGTACTTCTCGGTCAGCCCGATAATGTCCATTGTGCCGGCACTGCACCGGGAGCTAAAGCAGGTGGCTATGTTTTTTTCTTTGCTGAACTGAAGGCTTGGGGTCTTGTCGTCATGGAACGGGCAATGGGCTTTGCCCTGTTTGTTTACCTGGATGCCTAAACGGTCTGCTACTTCTATGATGCTGACACTGCTTTTTAATTCATTGATCTCCATAGGAAAATTATTTATGCCAATATGACCAATTCAAAAGTATAAATAATTTTCCTTATTGACCAATAATATATTTCCTAAATGACCTTATATTGATAAATATTTCTTATTTGACTATTTTTGAGAGTCTTTAAATTTCATTGCCTCATGAACATCGGAGAGAATATTAAGAAGGTACGCAAAGAAAAAGGTATGCTACAAAAGCAGGTAGCTGCTGAAGTTGGGCTGGATCAATCCAACTACAATAAAATCGAGAATGGCCAAAGACAGCCCTCTATTGAGGTACTTTACAAACTGGCCAAGCTTTTCGGTATGACCACCGATCAGCTTATAAACCTCGAAGATGGCATACCTAATGAAGTGGTGATTGAAGATGAACCATTGACTCAGCAATTAAAATTGATCAATCAACTCGAAGACGATGACCGGAATGTGATTTTTAAAATGATCGATACCATGCTGACCAAAAAGAAGTTTCAGGACTTCTTTCAAAAAAACTTGCCTGCTACACAGTAAAAAAGGACACCCATCTGAGTGCCCTTTTTAATTAATTGTAATGGGTCTCGCCTTGAAAGACTTGTTTTATTTTCCCACTCGAATCAAATTCAAACAAGTACGTCAGCGCTTTTCCATATTGAACCGTTTCTTTCTTTTTGTCTTTGAAGGCGCTGGAATCATACGCAATTAATTCAGCATACAATACCCCATCTTTACGCTCAGAGAAAAATATTATGAAGTTGTTTTGATCTCCCTCTGAGAGAAGAGGTAAACTGGGAATCTCATTTTGCTTACTTTCTGATTGAAAAGTTTTACCCAATGTATTTAGCGAATCAATTACATGCTTTTCAATAGATCGTTCTTTTTCTGATAGTTCGCTAAATGCGTTATATCCTTTAAGGTAATTTCTTTTAATTACATCAATCTCTACACTGGAAAAATTAAAAGGTATCAATTCTGATGAAACATACGGATTCACTTGAGTTGTACCAAAAACTTCCTGAGCATACCCTTTTGCAGATTCCGATGACACTATAAAGTCTTTCGCAACTGAGTAAATAGCATACTCATTTGATACTGAACTGCAGTTCGATATTTGCAAAATTATCAGTAAGGAAAAAAGCTTAATCATGGTAACCTAAAATTTAAGATTGCATTTATTATCCCCCTCCTTTGTTGCTTAACAGCTGGCGTCATGGTTCCTTGAGTTACCGTAGTAGTCTTTCCTCCCTGATTCCATCTCATAGTTTTTGGAGCAGTCGTTGAAGTTTGTTGCCAGAAGTAATGACTCCTCTCTGGTAACCCTAACTCATTTCTAAATACATTAACATTTGTTACAGTAGGTCCCTGAGCATTTGGAGTAGTTGGAGACGGGTCTCCAATGGCTGTCGTAGCACTAGGGTTCATAACAAATGTACCCGTTGCCGTATGCATGGATTCGTGTAAAAAGGACATCCCATAACCAAAAGTTAACTCTCCTAAACCTGCACTTTGCATTGAGGCAATATTATTATCAATCTGATCTGAGTTTATATTAACACTACCAATACCCCCTCCTTGAGTAGACTTACTGTTGTCATTTGTAACTTTAATATCTCTTGTTGATCCAATTAATCCGTTCACGTACTTTCTGGCTGACTTACTGCCAATTTGATTACCATTCTTGTCTTTATTTATCTTTCCATCACTAACCAAATTACCAGATCCATTCACACTAAAATTTTGACCTGTGATATCACTCAAATCTGACACCATATTAAATAATACATACAGACCCTCAGTACTCAATTTCCCGTTCTGAATAATCAAGTTGCTAACATTGATACTATCTCCATTTACATCAATGTTTCTTATTGGATCATTTGCAGCATACTGGTATGGAGATAAACTAAAATATTTGGTAGCAAATCTATCCTGGGTAAAAAATCTTCCAAGCTGCGGATCATACATCCTAGCCCCGTAATCGTACCACTGTGTCTCGTTTTGGATTTCCTTCCC
>CAWZYX010000206.1:0-2428 GCA_963966315.1 uncultured Winogradskyella sp.
GTATTCCATGCTGCCGGTCCTAGAGCTCATTGCCCGCGAACCCCTCATGATATTGTTTACCGTTGCGACCATGCTTATTCTCAGTGTGAAACTCACATTGTTCGTTTTTATCTTTATTCCGATCTCAGGGGTAATCATCAGCAGAATTGGAAAGTCTTTAAAACGAAAGTCTGAGCGCGTCCAGGCTGAGAACGGCATTACGCTGTCTATTTTGGAAGAAACCCTAAGTGGCCTTCGCATAATTAAAGGATTCAATGCCCAGAGAATTTTTAATAAGAGATTTCAGGACTCTACGGATAGGGCCTACCACTTTTCCAATAAATTGCTCAACAGACAAAATTTAGCTTCACCGGCCAGTGAATTCCTTGGAATCCTTGTTATTTCTATTTTACTCTGGTATGGTGGTAAACTGGTACTGGTAGATCAGACCTTGGATGGCAGTACCTTTATTGCTTACATGGGGCTTGCCTACAACATCATGGTACCGGCCAAGGCCATCTCGCGAGGAATCTATAATATCAAACAGGGCAATGCAGCTGCTGAAAGAATAGAGGAGATTATTGCAGCTGAAAATCCACTTAAAGATGCAGAGAAACCTATTGTTAAAGAGGGCTTCGACAGAGAAATTATTTTCAACAAGGTCTGGTTCAAATATGAAGAAGAATATGTCCTTGAAGATTTTTCGCTGACCATTCCCAAAGGTAAAACGATTGCTTTGGTTGGGCAATCCGGTAGTGGAAAATCGACCATTGCCAATCTCATCACCAGATTTTACGATGTAAACAAAGGCGAAATTCTTTTTGATGGGATCAATATCAGGGAACTTCTCACAAGCTCGCTCAGGCAGCAAATAGGTTTGGTAACGCAGGATGCTATTCTTTTTAACGATAGTGTTAAAAATAATTTACTGCTGGGAAATGAGTCAGCTTCAGAAGAGGATATTCTGGAAGCTCTACGCGTCGCCAACGCCTGGGAATTTGTCAAAGAACTGCCAGAGGGTTTGAACACGAATATTGGCGATTCAGGTGGTAAATTGTCAGGTGGTCAGAAACAACGTTTAAGCATTGCCAGGGCCGTATTAAAAAACCCACCTATCATGGTCCTTGATGAGGCCACGTCGGCTTTGGATACTGAAAGTGAGCGACTGGTGCAGGAAGCACTGGAGAACATGATGAAAAACAGAACCTCCGTGGTGATAGCCCATCGTTTATCGACCATTAAGAATGCAGATCTCATTGTGGTTCTTGATAAAGGTAAGATCGTAGAACAGGGTGACCATAAATCCCTACTGGAACGTAAAGGTGTTTACCATAAGTTAGTGGAAATGCAGAGTTTTGACTGATTATAACTCGGTGGGGCAAAAAAATGAAAGGATGTACGACCAATACATCCTTTCGGGCATATTACCAGAATTGGGGCATCTGGCAATATAGTTAACAGGTTAAGCAGTTGTAAACATAAAATAAAAAATTGATCCAGGCAAGAAAAATATGCTTTTTATCGATATTTTTTGCCTTTTATCGATTTTTTTAATCTTATATAGTTGTTTTTCAGCTTTTTATGTTTTAACGTTCATTTATTGGGTTTTAAACTTTTTTGACATCTTATGGTCTAAGAATAAAATCATTGATTTTGACCAACGAAAACCAATTGATTACGCAACTCAAAGAAACGGCCACTCGGGAGGCTGCCTTTTCTGACCTCATGCATCTGTACAAGGAACGTTTATACTGGCACATAAGGAAAATTGTTATTTCTCATGAAGACGCCGATGATGCGCTTCAGAATACCTTTGTAAAGGTGTTTAGGAGTATTCACAGCTTTAAAGGTGATAGTAAATTATACTCTTGGCTATACCGTATCGCTACCAATGAGGCATTGAACATTATCAATAAAAACGCAAAGAGACAACACTTAAGCAGCGAGGAATATCAGCAGCGCGCCATTAACAATTTAAGAGCAGATCAGTACTTTGACGGGGATGAAATTCAAATCAAATTACAACGGGCCATCGGCAACTTACCCCAGAAGCAACAGCTGGTTTTTAACATGAAGTACTTTGACCAACTCAAATATTCGGAGATATCGACCATACTGGACACGAGTGAAGGTGCCCTAAAAGCATCCTATCATATCGCTGTGAAGAAAATAAAAGCCTTTTTAATAACAGATTAAACCATTTTGTTACCTTAAGGTCTAAATAGTAATGAAGCGTAAAAAACTAAATAGTATTAAATCCACGGGATTCAAAACTCCTGAGGGCTACTTCGATCAGGTTTCCGATCAAATTATGGAAAAGATCAGGAATCGCGACGAAGTCGATTTGCCTGCATCTGAAGGTTTTCAGGTGCCAAAAAACTATTTCGAACAGGTTGAACCCGCTGTTCTCTCTAAAGTAACTAAACCTGTCTCTTATACACATCTCCGA
>CAWZYX010000207.1:0-2294 GCA_963966315.1 uncultured Winogradskyella sp.
TCCCGCTACTTTGGAACCGTAAGTTTGCAGTATGTCGTTCGAGCTAATGATACCGATCAACTTTTCTTGTTCATCAACCACAGGCAAATGATGAATACTCAATTGGAACAACAAACGGCATAGTTCCGTAAAGGAGTGGTTGGGAGTCACTTTAATGATGTGATCCGTCATGAGGTCTCGAACTCTGAATTGGGTAGCAATCATGTCTTGTATTTTTCATTATAGTGATGTAGTGAAGCTCCTCCTTTCCGGTTTTGCTCTTCCAGCGTCCAGTGGTCAGTAGCGGTCGTTTGCATCCACAAATTACCCGACCGGCGGAAAACCTGTGCGCTGATGCCTAGGTTTTCATCAAAATAGGCTTCCAACTCACTCACTGTGATGGAAGGTAAAATATTGTAATCTTCATTCAGGGCTTTACCGCTGACTTGCTCGACGGTCAAATCAGAATCCAGTTGTTTTTCCTTAGGAGATCCTTCCCCAGCCTCGTGATGCCCAGAGTAAAATTCAATTCTCAGATAAGGGAATAAACTGTGGAATTCCCTTTTCAGCTCTATTAATTTTTTTTCTGATGCGATAACCATAACCCCTCTTTGTTTGTTGATAAAAACTAAAATGCTGCTATGCGAGGAAAAAAAAAGACTAATTCCCCCCACTGTCACTGCAATCACAGCCAATGTAAATTTAGTTTTTCAAAAGCTTAATAGAATTGATAAAAATCAATTCCGTCATATGATTTTTATCAGAAAAGGCTGCCAGGATCAATTTCCTGGACAGCCTCCGAAAAACTAACCTCACTATATAGAAAAAGAGTTGATTCAAAATACACTCTCTTTATAATTTAATGTATACTTGCTTCTAACAACGAGAAATGACAAAAATCAGGTAAACCTTTGATTTTTGTCATAGCCATCAGAGCTCACCAATAATAGCCTATACTGGTAAAGCATAACGGTAATCATCTAACGAACACCATGTTGTTAGGAGCACCTCCTTGAAGTGCGGCGAGTCTTTTTCTTACGACACCTCAGGTATGGTCGTACCAATCCTTGTCTGAAAACTCTTTCTTACTTTCTTCGTTGGCTTTCAGGATGATCATCGTCTGAGCCAGAATCAGTATGGGAACGCCCACCGTACCTATCACGATGACCCAATTATTGGGAAACAGGAACATAAACAATACCAACAGGACCAGGGCTACAAAGATCCAGGCCGACAAGGATTTGAAATTCATATTCTTAAACAAACTGTAATGTTTTTTATGCTTTGCAAATATGGGAAGAAGCTCTTTTCTGAAACCTTTAGGCCTCTTCTAATTGGTGTTCAAGCTCTATCCACTCCCCAACATTATATACTTCATTAAATCCAATCATTTTCAAGGAATTCACCACCCATTGGGAACGTTCTCCCTTTTCACAGTAAAACAACCAGGGCTTGGGCAACCTCTGTAGCTCTTCCAGATAGTACATGTGCAGATCCCATGGAATATTCAGAGCCCCCTTCAAATGGCCCAGATCATATTCCTCTCGTGTCCTCACATCGATTAGGGTACCCTGCATATATAAAGGAACATCTTTAAGTAACATAACATAACGATTTTTGATGAAAAATGATGCTAAATAGGCTTCTAGCAGGGCATCGAAAAAAACCTAAGGTCTTTCCGAAACCATTTTAGAAAATTATTTTCTTTAATTTCCGGAATAATTGAGCAAGGATCAGTGATAAAATACACAGAGAGCACTGACAAAAATCATCAAAATGGACCAAATACCCGTACAATCTCCGAAAAGCCTCCTATGGTTAGACCGATCAGCCGAGATTTTGGACAACAAATTCCGAATTCCAGGCACCAATATCCGCTTTGGGATCGATGCGGTGATCGGATTGTTCCCTTATGTGGGGGACGTCCTGACCTTCATGATTTCAGGTTTCCTGGTCATCATCATGGCGCGATACGGCATCAGCGGTAAGTTAGTACTGAAAATGTTGGGAAATATTTGGGTGGACGGGATGTTCGGTACCGTTCCTTTAGTGGGCGACGTGTTCGACTTGCGCTACCGGGCCAACCTGAAAAACGTACACCTGGTCAAAGAATATATTTCGGAAGGAAAACATCGGGGAAGCGCCTGGGGCACCATCTTTTTGATCCTGTTGATCCTTTTTCTAATGCTGGCCTTGTCTGTATTTGTCTTATGGAAATTAACAGAGCTGATCTACGGACAGTTGTTTAATGCTTTGTTCAACTTTTAAGAAAAAAAAGGATGCTGCGGCCGCAGCATCCTTTTTTTTCTTAAAAG
>CAWZYX010000208.1:0-2140 GCA_963966315.1 uncultured Winogradskyella sp.
GCCTTGGGAAAAAGCCAAAGCCTTTGACGGTGCGGCAGTTATTGGGAATTGGATTCCTAAATCAGACATAGATGATCTCGACAATTTCAATTTTTCTCTGCACAGAAATAATGAACCTGTTCAGACCGGAAATACCAGTCATATGCTTTGGAAGATCGATGAGTTGATCGAATATGTTTCAAAATATTTTACCTTAAAAATAGGAGATGTTATTTTTACAGGAACACCCGCAGGGGTGGCTGCTGTACAACCAAACGACCAGCTCAAAGGGTATATAGAAGACCGTGAGTTGTTCTCAATTAAGATTAAGTGATGAGTAAGTACTACAAATTAGACCGCGTACGCGAAATGGCCGACAATGACGAGGAGTTTATTGTGGCCTTGGTTGGTGCTTTTTTAGAAGAGCTACCTGAAGATGCTGAACGACTGAAAAATGCCGTAGCAGAAAAAGATTATCACGAGGCCTATCAGGCAGCGCACAAAATGAAGCCGACAGTAGATCTATTTGAGCTTGGAGTGCTGGAAACGCTTATTGAGGTGCAGGATTGGGGCAAGTTTGAACAAACTGATAAAAATGTGGATGCCCAACTGGCTCTGGTGCTGAATGCCATTGATAATGCTTGTATGGATCTGAGAACCGAATTTGGGCTATAAATGTACGCTGAAATAATAACGATTGGCGATGAAATTCTCATCGGTCAGATTATTGATTCTAATTCAGCCTATATATCCAGGGAACTCAATAGAATAGGCGTTTCTGTATTTCAAATCACCTCTGTTCAGGACGACAGGGAGCACATTATCAAGGCTTTAAAAGAGGCTGAAGAAAATGCGGATATCATTATCCTTACCGGAGGACTGGGACCAACAAAAGATGACATCACCAAACTCACATTTTGCGAATATTTCAATGACCGGATGGTGCAAAACCAAAAAGTACTTGAACACATTGAGTTACTGTTTAAAAAATACATTACCACACCAATATCCGACATGAACCGTCATCAGGCAATGGTGCCGTCAAAGGCAAGGGTCATGATGAACCAATACGGTACGGCCCCTGGCATGTGGATGGAACAAAATGATAAGGTATTTGTTTCTTTACCAGGAGTCCCTTATGAAATGAAAGCTTTATTACATAACGAGGTTATCCCTGCGCTTAGAGCCAAGTTTCATTTCCCTTATATCCAGCATAAAACGCTTCTCACCTATGGTCTCGGTGAGAGTGCAATTGCGGCGCGCCTCGAAACATTTGAAGAGGAACTACCTGAGATGATAAAGCTCGCTTATTTACCCAACCTCGGAAGAGTTCGTCTGAGACTCTCTGCCAAAAGTTTTGATAAGGAACTTATGAATCATCAAATGCAGCAGGAAATTGACAAACTAAAGGCATTGGTCCACGATATTTTTGTTGGTTTCGAATCCGATGGCCCTATAGAAGCACTTATCGGAAAGCAATTGATATCACGTCAACAGACATTAAGTACTGCAGAGAGTTGTACCGGGGGGAGAATTGCTGAGCTTATCACGAGTATTTCTGGTGCCTCTCAGTACTTCAGAGGTGGTATTGTGACTTATGCCACAGATACTAAAACTGAATTTTTGGGGGTTTCGGAAGAGCTCATCAGGGACTATTCCGTAGTTAGTAAAGAAGTAGCGGAGGCCATGGCATTGGGAGCACAAAGGAAGTTTAGAACGGATTATGCAGTGAGCACTACAGGCAATGCTGGGCCTTTAAAAGGAGATTCAGATGCCGAGGTAGGTACGGTTGTTATTGCTATCGCGACGCCGGAAAAGGTTGTTTCAGAGCGTTTTAAATTTAGTAATCACAGAGAAAAAACCATTAACAAAGCCACCAATAAGGCGTTTGAAATGCTCCTAAAAGAAATTTTAAAAAAGTAGAATTTTAAGTTTGCTGAGAATTAAAGATTTACTAAATTTGCAGCCTGTTTAAAAAGAAGAAACGTAAAGTTCAGAAAAGATGTCAAGAGTTTGTGAATTAACCGGAAAAAAAGCGATGGTTGGGAATAACGTGTCTCACGCCATGAATAAAACCAAGCGTAAGTTTGATGCCAATCTTATCAAAAAACGTTTCTACATCCCAGAGGAAGACAAGTGGATTACCCTAAAGGTATCAACA
>CAWZYX010000209.1:0-1739 GCA_963966315.1 uncultured Winogradskyella sp.
TCTACACAGAGTAGATCGTCGGCAGCGTCAGATGTGTATAAGAGACAGGGTCAAGCCCCCCGCCCTGACGATTGCATCTGAGATCCTTTCGTTCTTGGTTTTTAAGGCAAAAACACCGGGATATAGTACTTCACCTTCCACCTTAACGGTGGCCTGTGGCTGATAGCCGGGCTTCTTCCTGATGAAGACCTGATCGTATGGTTGTAAATTAAATTGTGCATCACTTAATACGAGCTCCAAATTCCGACTGATAGAAAACGTGAAAATCTCCGCTGTTTGGCTGGTTTCTACACCGGTGTCAGCACTAAGCCTTCGCGCTACCTCCACCATTGATCCGGAGGCCGATTCTCTCAGACCACCGGCACGCACAATTAAATCTTCCACAGTCATATTGTCAAAATATGGATAAGTACCACTGTTTTTCACCTCTCCCTGTATTGAGACAAACTGCTCATCATTCAGGTCGTAAATGGAAGGAACCTGCACCAGATCCTCCCTTTTCAGCTGCAAATCATCAGCTTTGCCTTTCATAACTTCCCTTAAATTGAAGGGTATTACAGCATAGGAATAATCTTCGTTTGTCCGATAAATCAGGCCGCGCTCCATGAATGCATCACCTCGTAAACCCTCAGCCATCTCAATGAGCTTTGTGATGGTCAGACCATCAGACAATTCATACTCGCCTTCCCTAAAAACAGCCCCTCTTATCTGCACTCTGTTGGCATACCTTTCAAGAATGCCCTGCACAATCACCTGATCTCCATTGCGGACTTCAATTTCAGATATCTCCTCCAGCGTCAGATCGGCAAAGATCTTTTCGCCGCCCTGGTTTCTTCTGGCTTTAATCAAGCTGGTGTATGCATTCTCTGTAAATCCGCCAGTATATTCAAGAAGCTTTTTAAACTTTTCTCCCTCCAGGGTTTCATAAATACCTTCCCTTTTCACCTCGCCTACAACCTCCACACGGTTTATGTACGGCCTGATCCGAATGATATCCCCATCCCTCAGCGCAATGTTATTAGTCAGCACTCCATCAATTAAAAACTCGTACACATCGATTGTCGCTGCTACGGTATTGTTACGGATAATTTCAATTTGCCTCATTGACCCGTTGTAGTTGGGTCCGCCAGACAAATACAACGCATGCGCAACTTTAGACAGAGAGCTTACATTGAAGCTGCCTGGTCTTTGGGCTTCGCCTATTACATGTACGGTGATGGTGCGCAACTGGCCCAATGACACCTGCGCGAAGGTATTGGGTTGTGATCCTTGTCGTGGTGCCAGGCCGGAGTAGATTTTGGTAAGTCGCTGTTTGATTCTCTCAGATGCCCTTTCCATTGATAACCCATTTAAATAGATGGGGCCGAGATTTGGTATCCTGATGTACCCTTCCGGCGAAATAACTTCCTGATAGGTTTGTTCAGATGCACCCCATACATCAATGATAACTTCATCACCCGATCCAAGCAGGTAATCCTTCGGCGTTGGTATGTTTAAATTAGGTTCGAAAGTGAGCGATTCAGAGTTGAAAAGCTTGTAACCAAAGACACGTCGCTGTTTGGCCAGGTCTTCCCTTTCCAAAACCTGTTCAAAATCATCTGTCAGCACTCCAACCAAATCATCCTCACTGGGAGGGTCAGCTTCCCTGGTCCGAATCCTACTATACCCGGTGCCTTCTTTAACAGCCCCTCTCTGCAACCTGGCAATTCTCTGCTTTAGCTTATCGATTTGTGCCTGCG
>CAWZYX010000210.1:0-1695 GCA_963966315.1 uncultured Winogradskyella sp.
TGGACGGCAGAACATTTAGTAGTGCGGACTATCGGTATGGGTTTAATGGGAAGGAGAAGGATGACAGTGGTGAGTTTGGGTCTACAGTGTACGATTATGGATTTAGGATTCATAATCCGGCGATTGCGAAGTTTTTGAGTGTTGATCCTTTGACAGCCTCTTACCCATGGTATACGCCTTACCAATTTGCAGGGAATAAACCGATTATGGCCATTGACCTAGACGGTGCAGAAGAGAAAATTGTTATCATGGATGGCAGCAAAGTAAGAGCTAAGCTAAAAGCAAGTGACTATAAAGCCATTGTTTGGGGTAAAATTAAGCGACACTATTGGACGATACATTCCGGCGCTGAGAAGAATTGGAGCAGCGGATATGATAGATACACCTTGGGGATGGGAGGAAAAGACAAGGGATGGTATGGCCCTGGTAAAGGTACTCTTTCCATAAATTCTTCAGGAGGAAATACTTATGATCCTTCAGATGCAGGAATAGGATATCCACAAACAGCATCATTCAGAGAAGCTTTTGGAATGGCAGCTGATGGATTCGATGAATTATTGATAAATCCTACAGACCACTATTCAAGGCAATTCCAGCAATCAGTTGTTAATTATTTTGGTATTTATACTACTGCTTTTTCGTTTCGTTTAGGAGCAAGTTTTGCTTTAGGTAAGGGGGCAATGGATGCCTTGAATCAAACTATAGTGCATGGCGGAGATGTTGGTGAAGTGGACTGGATCAATGTTTCAGCATCTATTTTGATAAAGAACAATCATTTTAGAAATGCAGTTGCAGCAGCAGGTGATTTCATAACAAATGATCAGTTTAATGATGAAAAGACATTGCAGGCAATTGGTGTCGAATTCTTAATACGTGGAGTAGCTGACAAGGGATTTGGTGATCTGACAAAAAAACCGATTGGAAGCAACGCATCATATTGGTACGGAGAATGGGGAAAGGATTTGGTGAAGAGATTCTCAAGGGATGAGGTAAGAGAGATTATTGAAGAAGTTACTGGTAGTTATGAAACAGGGACTCCTGAAAACTAAATTTGATATTACTTGAAAAACATTGAAAAAAACCTGATTGGATTTGCTCTAATTGGAATAATCATCACAATATATTCTTTATTTAATAATGAACAATTATCAGATAAGGATTTAATTAGAATCGATGGAACTATAAAAGATGCTCCATTTTATGGCTCGCATGGTGGTGATATGAAATATGAATATATTAGATTTGAATTAAATGGATACAATAGCAACTACTATGTTAGAAACGATGCTTACCATGTTCTAAAATTGAATGAATTTAAAAAACTTAGGGCAGGCGATACAATACAAATTGGATTTGTAAACCAATTAAAAACCAAGATTAGTATATATGAACTATACTCAGGTAAATATGGCTACATATTAAAGCTTGATGATTATAATAAAAGGGTTCAAAAAAGCTGGAAATACCCACTATTTGTTACAATTGGCATTTTTGGCCTCTTTTTATTCAGGCTCGGAAAGAGGTTACTTTCATGATTGAGAATAGAATGTTTATTAACTCCTCAAAAGTATTTTACCACTATGATGTTAAATTTTTATAACATTCCTTTCTGTGGATCCGCTAACCTCGAGTTATCCATGGTATACACCTTATCAGTTTGCTGGGAATAAACCGATTAGGTTTATTGATTTAGAT
>CAWZYX010000211.1:0-1653 GCA_963966315.1 uncultured Winogradskyella sp.
TCGTGGGCTCGGAGATGTGTATAAGAGACAGTTATTTGGTTGTTCGATTATTCTGAAGTTTTTGAATGAGAAATTGCTGTTGTTTAAAACAGTCAATGTATCGTCATTGGACCCATCAATTGCTACAATAAGCTCAAAATCATTCACTTTTTGATCTTCCAAGGCACGAAGAACATTCAGAATACGATGTGCGCCGTTATAGGTTGGAACAATAACAGAAATGGTCAAAACTGAGGTACTAAGCGTCTTATCTTTGATCTGAATTTCAGCTTTGAAAGCAAGGCAGCATCTTTCCTTTCAAGCAAGCTGCTATTGATTGATGAGAGTATTCGAAGACTCGTTGCAAAGTTTTTGTTATAGTAAGCTTCATCCGCCTTTAAGAGATTGTAATAAGCCAAAACTGATGCTTTTAATCCGGCATCTATCTCATCGAATGGCTCTTCTCCCTTTTTAAGTCCTTCAAATATCAAATGCCTTTCTGCATTAAACATTTCGCTTTGCAAAACACTTTTGGATTGCCCATGCAATCGAAAACTTACAAGAATCTCTTCAGACTTACTGATTCCCTCCAGCCTGTAAATCAATAAGTAGCGCATCCACCACTCCCGATCCATCGTATAGTGTAATTGTTCGTTCAATAATCCTACATTATCCCATGCTTCTATACGGAAAAAGGTTTCGGGTGGGTCAATACGTCCCCACCCAATGTTTTTAGCAAGATTACCTTAATAAACATCAGTGCCCCTCGATTCTTTGATCAAACCTTCCTCTTTAATCATATTAGATTTAGCACAACAGCAGGTGCCCCTACGATCCTGGAAAGCATCCGCCACTGTTTGTAGAGCACCGGAATGGTAGTAGTCATCAGAGTTCAGCCAATTAATAACATCTCCTGTTGCCCGCTGAACACCTTTATTGATGGCCTGACTTTGTCCACTGTCAGGCTCACTTACCCAGTAGGCCAGGTGTTTTTCGTATTTTTTGATGATATCAATGGAGCCATCGGTGCTACCACCGTCAATGACGATGTATTCAATGTTAGGATAGTCCTGAGAAAGGACAGAGTCGATGGTTTGCTCCAGGTATTGAGCCTGGTTGAAGGAGGGTGTGATGATGGAGATTTTTATTAATGAACTCAACGCTTAAGTTTGACAGCTAATCAAAAATATTGTACCTCAGAATGCAATAGATTGCCCAAAATCCATCTTTCCAATTGATCTTTTTGCCCTCTAAATACGTTCTACCGTAATATGAAATTCCAACTTCATAAAATCTTATGTTACTGATTTTAGCTAGCTTGGCCGTGACCTCTGGTTCAAATCCAAATTTCTTCTCTTTTAATTCTATTGATTTTATCAAATTACTCTTAAATACTTTGTAACAAGTTTCTATATCTGTAAGGTTGATATTTGTAAACATGTTTGATAGGGTGGTTAAAAAACGATTACCTACCGAATGCCAATAAAAAAGGACTCTGTGAGGTTCTCCGCCCATAAACCGAGATCCATACACAATATCTGCTTTATCTTCATAAATGGGTTGAAGTAGTTTATTGTATTCTCTAGGGTTATACTCCAAGTCGGCATCTTGTATGAGAATAAAATCGCCAGTTGCTTTGTGAATCCCTGACTGAATGGCAGCACCTTTGCCTTT
>CAWZYX010000212.1:0-1601 GCA_963966315.1 uncultured Winogradskyella sp.
GTTGATGAACTGCCTATTGCACAATCATCTGTTTCTCAGCACTTGAAAGAGTTAAAAGATGCAGGCTTAATAAAGGGCACAATCGAAACACCCAGAGTCTATTATTGTATTAATAAGGAACAATGGGAGCAAGCGAAGCTTATGTTTAATACCTTCTTTAAATAAAATTTTATCTCTAATCATCATTTATTTACTATGAACTATAAACTTTATAATTATGAAATCAGAACAATTTAAGAAAATGGACAACCGTATGATGGAAATGTGCTCCAGCATGAGTAAAGAAGAATGTCTGGCTATGATGAAGACCATGATGCCCATGATGATGCAGCAAATGGATTCTAAACAGAAAGACAATATGCTGGAAATGATGATGACCAATATGTTATCCAGTTCCACTAATAAGGAAAAACTTGATATTTACCAGAAGTTGATGTCCCATGCGATTAATAATGTTCCAGTAGAAGAAGTAATAAGCTATACGAAGCAACTGCTAGACAATGATGAAAACCTTAAAGAGGTGGCATCTAAAATTATTATTTAAAAATCTTGAGTAGCATCGAATAGATGTCCAGGATCCCTTAAAATTAAATTTTTAATATAAAATCTACTATTATGCACATGATGGAAGCTTGTCGTTATTGTTTTCCCTGGATATTTCCCATTCTTTTTCCAATTATTTTCCCTATGCTTTTTTGGTTCTTTTTTGGCAATAGGATGGGTTGGCCCGGTCCCATGAATAGATTCAATGGCCGATATGATGATCGGGAAAGGGAGCAAACAAATTCAGAGCGAATTGATTCGGGTAAAAAAACTTCTAAGGCAGCACAGATTTTGGATGAGCGCCTAGCAAGAGGTGAGATTACCAAGGAGGAATATTTAGACTTGAAAAAAACTTTGAACACTTAGGTATAGTACTATTATCAAGCACTTGCATAAAAGTTACAAAGCTAATAATAATAAATTGGGTCTGCGAGCGTGCTAATTTTGCTTGATTCTTCACAATATGGGTGTAAGGCCAAAAGCAACATTTATTTCGTTAAAATTTACTAGTCAAACTTCAAAATTTAAACAACATAATTTTTATTCTTAATAGTTATTCCCTTTGGTATAATAGTTTTAAGAGAACGCCATAAACTTAGGTGAAAACACCCCTAGGATATTGCAATATGGCGTTCATGTTGGTCGCTTAAAGCCATAAGAGTGCTTAATTATTGCCGGCAGTTACTATTTTCTATATTATATATTATACTTAATTATTCTTCTGAATTAGTCATCAATATAAGGAGCGCCAGAAGCTTTGAGCAATTGTTCTAAACTGTCTAAAGATGTTTTAATCACTTGCCATTCCTTTTGAGCTTCTGTGAGCATTGACTTAACAATTTGCATTTGTTTTTTATTCGTTTCAGTTGGTCCATAGGTAGAACGCTGTAAACTTAAATAGATCGTAAACATCTTATCATTTATGGTTGGAGGATTTTTTTCACCTATTTCTAACTTTGCCTGATTACCCCTACGTTTCTTATTGCCAAACATTATGAGCTATTTGCATATTCTTGTCCAAAACGGACACTCATTCTTGCTGAAAACGGACAGTAGTT